>NZ_JBEHZD010000812.1:0-2569 GCF_040240285.1 Streptomyces sp. HSW2009
CCCCCCCCCCCCCCCCCCCCCCCCCCCCCCCCCCCCCCCCCCCCCCCCCCCCCCCCCCCCCCCCCGGCGCGCCCCCCCCCCCCCGCGCCCGGGGCCGGGCGCGGCGCGCGGGGGCGGGGCTTGCCGACGGGTGCGGCGCGGGGCTCCCGGGGCGGGCGCGCCCGGGGTGCCGGGCAGTGCTGACCGGCCCGAGCCAGCCTGCGTCGTCCCGGCCGACCGTCGCTCACCTGCGGCGCCGTGCCGTCGGCTGCGCCGGGTCGGGCCGCCCGTGGGGCACGGGGACGCGCGGGGTGGTCCGCCATGGCCGCGTTGTCACACCCACCTGCCACAATGCAGGTCGCGGTGCAGACCAGAAAGCGGAGCGTGAAGTGACGACGTCCATCGAAGGCCGGATCGCCGATGAGCTGGGAGTGCGGGAGCGGCAGGTGAAGGCCGCCGTCGAGCTGCTCGACGGCGGTTCGACGGTGCCGTTCATCGCGCGCTACCGCAAGGAAGCGACCGAGATGCTCGACGACGCGCAGTTGCGCGCCCTTGAGGAGCGGCTGCGCTATCTGCGCGAGCTGGAGGAGCGGCGGGCGGCGATCTTGGAGTCGGTCCGTTCGCAGGGCAAGCTCGACGCGGAGGTGGAGGCCCGCATCCTGGCCGCCGACTCCAAGGCGCGCCTTGAGGACGTCTACCTCCCGTTCAAGCCCAAGCGGCGGACGAAGGCGCAGATCGCCCGCGAGGCCGGGCTCGAACCGCTGGCGGACGGCCTGTTGGGCGATCCCTCGGTGGAGCCGCGGGCCGCTGCCGCCACCTTCGTGGACGCCGAGCGCGGGGTGGCCGACGCCGCCGCCGCGCTCGATGGTGCACGGGCCATCCTCACCGAGCGGTTCGGTGAGGACGCGGACCTGATCGGTGAGTTGCGCGAGCGCATGTGGCAGCGCGGCCGGCTGGCGGCCAAGGTCAGGGAGGGCAAGGAGGAGGCGGGCGCGAAGTTCGCCGACTACTTCGACTTCGCCGAGCCGTTCACGGAGCTGCCCTCACACCGGGTGCTGGCGATGTTCCGGGCCGAGAAGGAAGAGGTGCTCGACCTGACGTTGGAGCCGGAGGAGCCGTCGCAGACGCCCGGCCCCAGCTCCTACGAGCAGGCGATCTCGCGCCGGTTCGGGGTCGCCGACCGCGGCCGGCCCGCCGACGGCTGGCTGGCCGACACGGTGCGCTGGGCCTGGCGCACCCGGGTCCTGGTGCACCTGGGCATCGACCTGCGGCTGCGGCTGCGGCAGGCCGCCGAGGACGAGGCGGTGCGGGTCTTCGCGGCGAACCTGCGCGACCTGCTGCTCGCGGCGCCCGCCGGGACGCGCGCCACGATGGGGCTCGACCCCGGGTTCCGTACGGGCGTGAAGGTCGCGGTCGTGGACGCCACCGGCAAGGTGGCCGCCACCGAGACGATCTACCCGCACGTGCCGCAGCAGAAGTGGGACGCCGCGCTCGCCACGCTGGCCAGGCTGGCGAAGGAGCACCAGGTCGAGCTGATCGCGATCGGGAACGGCACCGCCTCCCGGGAGACCGACAAGCTGGCGGCCGAGCTGTGCGCGGCCCACCCCGAGCTGCGGCTGACCAAGGTGATGGTCTCCGAGGCGGGTGCCTCGGTGTATTCGGCGTCGGCCTTCGCCTCGCAGGAGCTGCCGGACATGGACGTGTCGCTGCGCGGCGCGGTCTCCATCGCCCGCAGGTTGCAGGACCCGCTGGCCGAGCTGGTGAAGATCGACCCGAAGTCGATCGGCGTCGGCCAGTACCAGCACGACCTGTCCGAGGTGAAGCTCTCGCGCTCGCTGGACGCGGTCGTGGAGGACTGCGTGAACGGCGTGGGCGTGGACGTGAACACGGCGTCCGCCCCGCTGCTCAGCCGGGTCTCCGGGGTCAGCGCCACCCTCGCCGAGAACATCGTGGCGCACCGGGACGCCAACGGCCCGTTCCGCAACCGCAAGACGCTCAAGGACGTGAGCAGGCTGGGTCCGAAGGCGTACGAGCAGTGCGCGGGCTTCCTGCGCATCCGCGGGGGCGACGACCCGCTGGACGGCTCCAGCGTGCACCCCGAGGCGTATCCGGTGGTGCGGCGGATGGTGGTGACGGCCGGGGGTGACGTCGGCTCGCTCATCGGCAACACCGCGGTGCTCCAGCGGATGGACGCGGCGCAGTTCGTGGACGACTCGTTCGGGCTGCCGACGGTCACCGACATCCTCAAGGAGTTGGAGAAGCCCGGCCGGGACCCGCGGCCCGCGTTCAAGACGGCCACGTTCAAGGAGGGGGTCGAGAAGCTCGGTGACCTCGCGCCCGGGATGTTGCTGGAGGGCGTGGTGACCAATGTGGCCGCGTTCGGCGCGTTCGTGGACGTCGGGGTGCACCAGGACGGCCTGGTGCACGTCTCGGCGATGTCGAAGACCTTCGTGAAGGACCCGCGGGACGTGGTGAAGCCGGGCGACATCGTGCGGGTGAAGGTGTTGGACGTGGACATCCCGCGCAAGCGCATCTCGCTGACGCTGCGGCTGGACGACGAGGCCGCGCCGGCGGGCGCAGCGCGGGACGG
>NZ_JBEHZD010000813.1:0-2540 GCF_040240285.1 Streptomyces sp. HSW2009
CAGGTCGGGTCGGGAGTGCCCGGGCCGGCTGCCGCCCCGGACGCCCCTGCGCCAGCGGCGCCGACCGAGCACGCGCCGGAGCCGGACGCGGCGGACGCATCGGAGGAGCCGGCTGAGTCGTCCGGCGGCGAGGCGCGTGAGGGCGAGCAGGGGGAGCGGACCGCCCCGCTGGGTGTCGTCCGGACGCCGACCGACCACCCGCGCGTGGACGCGGGGCTCGACCGGCTCGCCGACCTGGACCACCTGCCCGTCGACGGGCACCTTGCGGTGTACGAGGATGTACACCAGGGCCTGCGCGATGCGCTCGACGCACTCGACCAGCGCCCCGGGCCTGGCCCCCGGGTCCCGGCCCCGTCCCCGCACGATCACAGGAGCTGAACCGCACGTGGCAGTGAGCCGCCCACGCCGTACCCGACTCGATGCCGAGCTCGTCCGCCGCGAGCTGGCGCGTTCGCGCGAGCACGCGAGCCAGCTCATCGCGGCGGGCCGGGTGACCGTCGGAGGGGCGACCGCCACCAAGGCCGCCACCCAGGTCGAGCGGAGCGCCGCCGTCGTCGTCAGCCAGGACGACAGCGATCCGGACTACGTCTCGCGCGGCGGCCACAAGCTGGCCGGTGCGCTGTACGCGTTCAGCGACGAGTACCGGGCCAGGGTCGCCGCCGCCGGGCAGGCGCCCGCGGACGGCGCAGCCACGCCTGGCCCCGACGCCGCTCCCGGCCCCGCTTCTGCCCCTGACTCCGCTGCCGCGGACCCGGCCGGCTCTCCCGTCGGCGCCGAGGCCGGGCGGCGCGGGCTGCGCGTCGCCGGGCGCCGGGCGCTGGACGCCGGGGCGTCCACCGGTGGGTTCACCGACGTCCTGCTGCGCGCGGGGGCGGCGCAGGTGGTGGCGGTCGACGTGGGGTACGGGCAGCTCGCCTGGTCGTTGCAGAGCGATGACCGGGTGGTGGTCAAGGACCGCACCAACGTGCGTGAGCTGACCTTGGAGCAGCTCGATGACCAGCCGGTGGACCTGGTGGTGGGCGACCTGTCGTTCATTCCGCTGGGCCTGGTGCTGCCCGCGCTGGTGCGGTGCTCCGCGCCCGATGCCGACCTGGTGCTGATGGTCAAGCCGCAGTTCGAGGTCGGCAAGGAACGGCTGGGCAGCGGCGGGGTGGTCCGCAGCCGGGAACTACGCGCAGAATCCGTACGTGCCGTCGGGGCACGTGCGGCGGATTTGGGGCTCGGGGCACTGGGCGTGACGGCGAGTCCGCTGCCCGGGCCCGCGGGCAATGTCGAGTACTTTCTGTGGCTTCGCGCCGGGGCGCCTGCGCTGGACCCGGCGGATGTCGACCGTGCAGTGGCGGAGGGGCCCCGTTGACCACTTCAGCAACACCCGCACAGAACAACCAGAGCGACCAGAGCGACCAGAGCAACCAGAACGACCAGAGCAACCAGATCGATCAGACCCATCAGAGCGGCCAGAGCGACCAGGCTGGTCAGGACGCCCGGGATGGTCGGGGTGTCCGGGACGCAGCCGCGGCGCAGCCGCCGGCACCGACCGGGTCGGCAGCTCCGACAGCGGGCGGGCCGGTGGCTTCGACCCCCGGCAGGCTGGTGGCTCCGGCGCCGGCCGCTGCGGACGCGCTCGCCGTACCGGCCGGGCCGGCACCGACGGCTTCGGCACCGGCCGGGCCGCTCGGGCAGGCCGCCGCCGAGCCCCCAGCCGGCGGGCCGGCGGGGGAGCGCACCGTGTTCCTGCTGGCGCACACCGGCCGGCCGGCGGCCGTCCGCAGCGCCGAACTCGTCGTCCAGGGGCTGCTGCGGCACGGCATCGGTGTCCGGGTGCTGGCTGCCGAGGCGGCCGACCTGCCGCTGCCGTCGCCGGTGCAGCGCGTGGACGCCACGCCACAGGCCCTTGAGGGCTGCGAGTTGTTGATCGTGCTCGGCGGTGACGGAACGTTGCTGCGCGGCGCGGAGTTCGCCCGCACCTCGGGCGTGCCCATGCTCGGGGTCAACCTGGGCCGGGTGGGCTTCCTCGCCGAGGCCGAGCGGGACGACCTGGACCAGGTCGTGGACCGGGTCGTCACGCGCGCGTACGAGGTCGAGGAGCGCATGACGCTCGACGTGCTGGTCCGCAACGACGGGCGCATCGTGCACACCGACTGGGCCCTGAACGAGGCATCGGTGGAGAAGGCCGCGCGCGAGCGCCTGCTGGAGGTCGTCACGGAGGGCGACGGCCGCCCGGTCACCGGGTTCGGCGGCGACGGCGTGGTGTGCGCCACGCCGACCGGCTCGACCGCGTACGCCTTCTCGGCCGGTGGCCCGGTGGTGTGGCCGGAGGTGGAGGCGCTGCTGATGGTGCCGATCAGTGCGCACGCCCTGTTCGCCAAGCCGCTGGTCACCGCGCCGGATTCGGTGCTCGCCGTGGAGGTGCAGCCGCAGACCCCGCACGGCGTGCTGTGGTGCGGCGGGCCGCGCCCCGGGGGGGGGGGGGGGGGGGGCCCGGGGGGGGGGGGGGCCGCCCCCCCCCCACGGGGACCGGGGCGCACGGGACTTCCTGC
>NZ_JBEHZD010000814.1:0-2537 GCF_040240285.1 Streptomyces sp. HSW2009
CCCGGGGCGCCGGCTCGCGCGCCGGCGGCCCGGCCCGCCGCCCCGCCGGGGGCCCCGCCCCCCCGGGGGGGCGCGGGGCGGGGGCGCGGCGCCAGGAGCACCAGGAGCGCCGCCACGGCCAGGGCGCTCGCGCCGACCCACAGGGCGGGGGTCAGCCCATCGGTGAACTCGCTGGGCGAGCCGTACCCGCCGCGGGCGCTGAAGACCGAGGCCAGCAGGGCCACGCCGATCGTGCCGCCGGTCTCGCGGAGCGCGTTGCTGGCGCCGGAGGCGATGCCCTGTTCGGTGGGGCGTACGGAGTTCATCACCAGGGCCGCGACCGGCGCGAAGAACAGCGCCATGCCGGCGCCGCTGACGGCGAAGGCCGGCACCTGGGCCGCGTAACCGACCTCGGGCGCGGCGATCACGGCCTGCCAGCCGAGGCCGATCGCCATCAGCACCAGGCCGGTCGCGACGATGTACCGCCCGTCGATCCGGTCCGCGAGGGCGCCGGCCAGCGGCGCGACGAGCATCGGCATCGCCGTCCACGGCAGCATCCGCACCCCGGCCTCCAGCGGCGAATAGCCCTGGATGAGCTGGAGGAACTGGGTGAGCAGGAAGATCGAGCCGAACATGCCGAGGTACATCAGCAGCCCCGCCGCGTTGACCAGGCTGAACATCCGGGAGCGGAAGAGCCGCATGGGCAGCATCGGGGCGTCGGTGTGCAGTTCCCACCGGACGAACGCCACGAGGAGGGCGACGCCGAGCCCGAACCCGGCCAGTACGGGAGCGCTGCTCCAGCCGTCGATGTTGCCCTGGATCAGCGCGAAGACCACGCCCAGCAGGCCGAGGCTGGCCAGCACGGTGCCCACGACGTCGAGCCGGTCGGCCGGGCCGTGGCTCTCCGCCAGCCGCAGCCGGGACAGCGGCAGCAGCAGGACGCCGATCGGCACGTTCAACCAGAAGATCCACTGCCAGGACATGTGCTCCACCACGGCGCCGCCGATCAGCGGGCCGGCGGCGACCGCGAGCCCGTTGACCGCGCCCCAGATGCCGTACGCCATGCCGCGCCGCTCCGGCGGCACCGCGCCGGCCAGCAGGGTCAGGCTGAGCGGCATCAGCAGCGCGGCCCCCACACCCTGGGCGGCGCGCGCGGCGATCAGGGCGCCGATCTCCGGGGAGAGCGCAGCCGCCGCGGACGACGCGGTGAACAGGGCGATGCCGACGAGGAACATGCGCCGGCGCCCGAAGCGGTCCCCGAGCGCCGCACCGAGCATGAGCAGCACGGCGAAGCTCAGCGTGTACGCGTTGACGGTCCATTCCAGCTCTTCGAGCCCGCCGCCGAGGTCCTTGCCTATGTCCGGGATGGCGGTGGTGACGATGAGGTTGTCCAGCGCCGCCATGAAGCCGGCGATGCTGGTGATGATCAGGGTCCAGACGGCGGTGGCCCGGCTGCCGGGCCGTTCGGTCTGCATCACGCTCTCCTAGATTAGTTATTACTCACTAAGTTTCTGGGTCAAAAAAACACGCCCTACGCAGCCGCCAGCACGACATCCCGCCAACGCCCCGGGCGACGCCCGACAAGTGACGAACCCCACCGCGACGCCCCGCGGGCGAGCACGTCCGACCGGCCCCGCAGGCCACCACCGCCCCACATCCGACGCGACACCCGCCCCCTATTCGGCCCGTAGCGCCCTCACTCGGCGCCGGGCCCGTCCGGACCTTCGCCGGCGGAGGCGTCCGGCGGGCCGTCCACCGCCGCTTCTGCCGCGGCCGTGGCGGCGGCCTTGCTGTACTCGTCGAACGTCGCCCAGCACTGGTTGTCACCCGGCACACCCAGCGCGACCAGCACGTTGATGAGCATGCCGCGCGAGAAGAACTCTTCGAGCGCCTCCTCGGACGCGCCGCTCAGCCCTCGGACGACCTCCCACAGGTCCATCCAGCCCTGCCGTACGTACGTGACGATCGCCTCGTCGTCCGTGCCGCCGGCCGTCACGTAGAGCTGCATCTGCATGAGCAGCAACTCGCGGTCGACGATCAGCTTGGAGTACGCCTCGCCCATCGCCGCCAGCGCCTCTTCCCCGCGCAGTCCCTCCGCGGCGCGCACGAGGGCGTCCGTGGTCCGCTGGAAGCAGAGTTCGGCGGCGGCCTGGAAGAGCGCCTTCTTGTTGGGGAAGAGCCGGAAGAGATACGGCTGGGAAACCCCGACCCGTCGCGCGATGGCCTCGGTCGACGTGCCGCTGTACCCACCCTTGGCGAACTCCGACATCGCCACGCGAACGGCGACCGTACGTCGCTCGTCCGCACTCATCCGGGGTGTGGAGTGCGCCATGCGGGCTAAGTTATTACTCAATAACTTACGCGTCAAGGCGCCGGCGCCCACCCCGACGCACCGCCCCCGGCGACTGCCGCAGGATGCCCGAGGCCCCGCCGACACAGCACGACGCCCCCGGCCACGCGCTGGCGGAACCAGGCGCGGCCGGGGGCGGGGCTGGGCGGTTGACCTGCGGCGCGGCCGGGGGGGGGGGGGGGGGGGGGGGGGGGGGGGGGGGGGGGGG
>NZ_JBEHZD010000815.1:0-2516 GCF_040240285.1 Streptomyces sp. HSW2009
GGGGGGGGGGGGGGGGGGCGGGTGGGGGGGGGGCGGGGGGCGGGGGGGGGGGTTGCGGGGGGGGGGCCCGGGGGCCCCCCCGGGGGGGGGGGGGGCCGCGCGGCGCCCGGCGCGCGCTGCCGCCGGCGGGCGCGGGTGGCCGCGCCACTCCCCCGGCCCGGTGCGGCCCGTGCCCCGTATAGGGTTGCGCCGTTCGTGGCGTCCTCGATGGGAAGCGAGGCGCACCCGAAGGAGCAGGAGCCCATGATGGGAAGGTTGCCCCGGCTGAAGTGGGCGGCTGCGACGGCCGCGCTGGTGCTGTCGGTGACCGGCTGCATGACGGTGCACGGCGAGCGGGAAGTGATCCCGGCGGTGGCCGAGGACGAGGCGCCCGACGTACTCAAGCGGTTCACCACCACGTACAACAAGGCGTGGCGGACGGCCGATCCGAAGCTGATCGAACAGGTCGAGACCGGTCCGCTGCTGGCCATCGGCAAGGCGGACCTGGCGGCAGAGCACGCGGTCAACCCGGCCGGCAACCCGCGGGCCGGCACCCTGGAGTTGACCGACGCCCGCTTCACCATTCCGCAGCAGGCGGGGTGGCCCAAGTTCTTCGTCGTCGACGCCGACAGCAACCGCGGCCCCAACCGCTGGATGCTGCTCTTCACCCGCACCGGCCCGGACGCCCCCTGGCGCGCCGCGTACCTCTCGCTGCTCAGCGACGACGAGGTGCCCGACTTCGCACTGGACGACGAGGGGTACGCGCAGCCGGTGCGCACCGGCGCCGACTCCGGGCTCGCCGTCCGGCCCGACCGGCTCAGCTCGACGTACGCCAACTATCTGATGACCGGCGAGGGCACGGCGTTCTCCGCAGGGCCCGCCACCTCCGGGCTGCGCGCGGAGCGCAAGAAGCACGTGCGCACCCCGAAGTACTGGACCGAGTACATCGACTCGCCCGCCCGCGGCGCGGACTTCGCCCCGGCCGGGCTGCGCCCCAAGGACGGCGGGGCGGTGGTGTTCTTCGCCTCGTACCACCGGCAGAAGCAGACCGCGGCCAAGGGCTACCGGCCCACGCCCCCCGAGCGGGTGCAGGCCGTGATGACCGGCAAGGCCGACAAGGCCGTCACCCTGACCCGCGTCTTCGAGTCCTCGGTCCGCGTCCCCGCCGCCGGCGCGCCGGACCGGCAGGTCGTCTTCCTCAACCGGCTGGAGGGCGTGACGTCCGCCAAGGGCGAGTAGCGGCGGCGGACACGACGGGCTCGGCGGACGCGGCGGGCGGCTGGTCGGTAGCGCCGGGCGCGGGGGGCCGGCCGGGTCAGCGCCCGATGGGCCAGGCGGCGGTCTCGTGCTCGGGGTCCTCGCTGGCGAAGAGCGCGCACGCGTCGGTGAGCGTCTCCAGCAGGGTCAGCGGGTCGGGCAGCGGGCGCTCGGGGCCGAGCAGCCAGCCCACGTGGCCGTCACCGGGCAACCGCGCCGGCGGTACGAGCACATAGCTGCCGCGGCAGTGCCAGCGCAGCCCCGGATGCTCGTCCATGGTCTCCGGATGGCAGTCCAACTCGCAGGGCCACCACTCGTCCTCGTCGTCCGGGGTGCCGCGGGTCGCGGTGAAGAAGAGCATGCGGTCCGGGCTACAGGTGGCGACCGGGCCGACCTCGACGCCGGCCGCGCCCAGCCGCTCCAGGGCGTGCCGCCCGGCGTCCACCGGCACGTCGAGCACGTCGTGGTTGATGCCGGTCGCGGTGATGAAGTTGGCGTCGGGCTGGGTGTGCAGCCAACGGGTGACGCGCTCGGGGTCGGTGGTGGCCTGGGTCTGCCAGCCGAAGGAGAGGGGGTGCCGGGCCGGGGTCGGACAGCCGACGCGCTCGCAGGAACATCGGTAGCCGGCCGGGTGGGCGGCCGGGGCGAGGGGGAAACCGGCACCCGCCGCGGCCAACAGCAGATCCTCACGCGAGCCCCCGGCGCCGGCCGGGTCCGCATCAGCGCCCGATCCGCCCCTCGGTCGGCGCAGCCACTGGGAGAACCTGCCTTTGCGTTCCATCTATCCCCTCGCTTCACCGCTGTCCTGGGATCAATGCTGCCACCATCCTGCGCCCCAGGTGACCGCGGTACGGAGCCGGGGCGGCAGAGCCTATCCAGCCAGCGGGCCTCAAGCTCGGGCATATCCCGATTTTTTGCCCTAGCGTTTTGCTTATGATCACTCGGGGCGCCGAGCTGCCCGTCCGACCACCGACCGTGAACGTTCCGCGGTGGGGTACGGGGCGCGAGGGGCTGGGGTGCGGGATGGCACGGGGTGGGGTGCGCCTTGCGCGCTGGCGGTTCTCCGGGCCGGGTCGGGGCCGTCCCGCCGGGGCCGGCGGGAGGCCGAAACCGGCCGACCGCGCGCGGGCCCGGGGCCGGCCGTCCGACGGCGGCCCATCGGGCGGCGCCGGGCCCGGCCGCGGCCAGCCCCGCGGCGGCCGCCCCGACGGCGCCCGCCCCCCGCGCACACGCCCGCGCCCGCCCCCCGCGCCGCCGGGCCCGCCGCCGCCCGGCCCCGC
>NZ_JBEHZD010000816.1:0-2515 GCF_040240285.1 Streptomyces sp. HSW2009
GGGGGGGGGGGGGGGGGGGGGGGGGGGGGGGGGGGGGCGCGCCCCCCCCCCCGCCCCCCCCGCCCGCGGGGCGGGGCGGGCCCCCCCCCCCCCCCCCCCCCCCCCCCCCCCCACGCCCCGGACCCGCAAGCAACTCGCCCAGGCCCTGCACCGCCGTGGCATTCCGGACGAGGTCGCGGAGGAGGTGCTGTCCCGCTTCGAGGACGTCGGCCTCATCAACGACGCGGCGTTCGCGGACGCCTGGGTGGAGTCCCGGCACCACAGCAGGGGGCTGGCCCGGCGGGCCCTGGCACGCGAGCTGCGGACCAAGGGAGTGGATTCCGCGCTCATCGACGAAGCCGTCGGCCAGGTCGACGGAGAACAGGAGGAGCGAACGGCCCGTGCACTGGTGGAGCGCAAACTGCGCGCCACCCGGGGGCTCGACCGCGACAAGCGCATCCGGCGCCTGGCCGGGATGCTGGCCCGCAAGGGCTATCCCGAAGGCGTGGCGCTGCGAGCCGTGCGACGGGCGCTGGAGGAAGAAGGCGAGGACCCGGAGCTGCTGGAGCACGATCTGCCCGAGGAGTGAGGGCGGGTGGACAGCAGGGCCGTAACCGCGTGCCACGGGTGGCAGCGCGGTGTCGGGCAGGCGTTGAGGCGCCCGCCGGATGATGAGATGTCCGCTACGGGCCCACGCCCAGGCTCAGCGGATAGCAGACGATAGACAGCAGTGGCGGCGGACAGTAGACGTACGGGGGACGGTTCAGCCCGCGATGGACCGGGCGGGGACGGAGACGCTGGTGGGGTGTTCCACCGGGAGTCCCGCCGCCCGCCACGCCTGGAAACCGCCGACCACATCCGTGGCGCGGGCCAGGCCGAGCTGGTGCAGCGAGAGCGCGGCGAGACTGGACGCGTACCCCTCGTTGCAGATGATCACGGCGCGCAGGTCGTGCCCCGTGACCTCGGGCAACCGGTGGCCGCCGGCGGGATCGAGCCGCCACTCCAACTCGTTGCGTTCGACGATGTGGGCCCCGGGGATCAACCCGTCACGGTCGCGCAGCGCGCCGTAGCGGATGTCGATCAGTACGGCGCCCTGCTCGGCCGCAGCGGCGGCGTCCTGCGGAGCGAGTCGGTCCAGATGGGCGCGGGCCCGGTCAAGAAGGGTGTCCACGCTGGTCGGCGGATGCGCGGTCATGCCCACTCCCCGGGGTGCTCTACCTGCTCAAGGCGGAGCACGGGCCCCGTGCGGCTGTAGCGGCGCATCAGCGGCAGCGGGGGGTAGTAGGCGTGGACGGAGATCGCGTGCTGCTCCGCGGAGAGGTTCAGCACCTGGTGTACGTGGTGTGAGCCGAAGGCCCGGCCGTTCCCTCGGGTCAGCGTGCGTTCGCGGTCCACGCCCTCGGCCAGTTCCAGCGTCTTCCAGCCCTCCGTGGGGAGCTGCACGGCCAGCGACTGTTCGACGAGTTCGCCGTGCGCGGTGCTGAAGGCGCCGTACGAGCCGCCGTGATCATGCCAGCCGGTGCCGGTGCCGGGCGGCCAACCGATCAGCCACGCCTCACTGCCCCCGGGCCCGTCCAGCCGGGACCAGGTGCGTCCCTGCGGGTCCAGCGGCAGGGAGGCGATCAGGTCGGCGTCGGCTGCGGTGCGACGGACGAAGTCGAGGAGTTCGGGCAGCGAGACGCCGCCTGCCCGGGGGGTGGGGGCGCTCTCCGGGGCGGGTGACGCGGTGGTCGACGGGGCCGCGGGGAGCGGGAGCGTCGACGCGCCGGGCGCCAGCGCGGTGAGGCCCGGCGCGGCCGGCGCGCGGTTGGCCGGCGTGGGAGCGACGTCGACGGAGGCGGGTTGCCTGGCAGGGGTGACTGAACTGGGTGTCACGGAGACCGTCCTGAGGGCTCGCGAGGGCGCACGGCAGCGGGCCGCGCGGAAGGGCGAAAAGGCGCATCAACAGGACGGTCGACACACGCAGCCTGCGTAGCGGACGAGGTCCATGTGGACCCTCCGCCAAAGCCGCAGACCTGTGTCAGACATGATTCGGAGTAGACCATTTCTCTTGCGACATGGTCAACAGCGAGCCGATGTGCGACCGCGCACGATCGGGGCCGGGTCGGCGCCCGAACGAGTGCGCTCCGAGGCGGTCGCCACGGCGCACGGCAGCCCGCGGGGGAGCTGGTGGAGCGCGCCACACACCACCGCGCGCAGGAGCGCCGCCCCGCCCGGGGACCCGCGCGCACCCTGCGGAACACCCCGCACGTGTGCCCCGTACGCAGCCACGTTGCCCGGCGTGCAGAGCCACGGGCGGCAGTGTCGTAGGTGCTGCCGTCGAGCGCGGACGCCGGGCCGCCCCGGGCGGGGGGGGGGGGGGGGGGCGCGGGCGGGCGGCGGGGGGGGGGCGGGGGGCGGGGGGGGGGGGCCCGCCGCCCGGGGGGGGCCGGGGGCGGGGGGGGGGGCCGGGCCCCGGCCGCGGCGACCTTGGGGGGCCGCCGCGCACCGCGTCCCCCGACGCCGTGCACCGCCGGCTCCGCGGTCCCGTCGTACC
>NZ_JBEHZD010000817.1:0-2507 GCF_040240285.1 Streptomyces sp. HSW2009
GGGCGGGCGCCCCGGGGCCGCGGGGCGCGGGCGCGGGGCGGGGCCGGGGGGGGGCGGGGGGGGCGCGGGCGGGGGGGGGGGGCCGGGCCCCGGCGCCCGGGGCGCGGCTCACTCCTCGACGAGCAGCTTCTCCCGGAGCTGGGCGAGGGTGCGGGCGAGGAGTCGGGAGACGTGCATCTGGGAGATGCCGACCTCCTGGGCGATCTGCGACTGGGTCATGTTGCCGAAGAACCTCAGCAGCAGGATCTTCTTCTCGCGCGGTGGCAGGTCCTCAAGCAGGGGCTTGAGGGATTCGCGGTACTCGACGCCCTCCAGCGCCTCGTCCTCGGCGCCGAGGGTGTCCGCGACCGCGGGGGACTCGTCGTCGGTGTCGGGCACGTCGAGCGAGAGGGTGCTGTACGCGTTGGCGGACTCCAACCCCTCCAGGACCTCTTCTTCCGAGATCCCGAGGTGCTCGGCCAGCTCGTGCACCGTGGGCGCCCGGCCGTGCCGCTGGGAGAGCTCGGCCGTCGCCGTGGTCAGCGCCAGTCGCAGCTCCTGGAGCCGGCGCGGCACCCGCACCGCCCAGCCCTTGTCCCGGAAGTGCCGCTTGATCTCGCCGACGACGGTCGGCGTCGCGTACGTGGAGAACTCCACTCCGCGGTCGGGGTCGAAGCGGTCGACCGACTTGATCAGCCCGATGGTGGCGACCTGGGTGAGGTCGTCGAGCGGTTCGCCGCGGTTGCGGAAGCGCCGCGCGAGGTGCTCGACCAGCGGGAGGTGCATCCGCACGAGGGTGTTGCGCAGTTCGGCGCGCTCGGCGGAGCCGTCGGGGAGCTGGCGCAGCTCTATGAACATCGCACGTGCGCCGCTTCGGTCCTGTGGATCGTGGGTCCGCTGCTCGTGCTGGTGCTGGTCCATGTGGTCCGCCCGCTCTGATCCGTCGCCGGTCGGCTCCGGTTCCGCGGGGTGCGGCCGGTCCGGCTGCTGCGGGACGGCCGGGGCACGCACCCCCCGCGATGATGCAGTACTCACGGAGCCCCCCTTTCCGTTACGGCTGGCCGGGCCCGGCGCCGCGCTTCTTGTGCAGGCTGATGCTGACCGTACGGTCGTCGCCGACCGTCGAGTCGACCTCGCCTGCCAGCGCCGAGAGCACCGTCCAGGCGAAGGTGTCGCGCTCGGGAGCGCGGCCGTCGGTGGTGGGCGCCGACACCGTCACCCCGAGCGCGTCTCCGACCAGGCGGAAGACGCAACTGAGGACGCTGCCGGGGACCGCTTGTTGCAGGAGGATCGCGCACGCCTCGTCCACGGCGATGCGTAGGTCCTCGATTTCGTCGAGGGTGAAGTCCAAACGGGCTGCTAGGCCGGCTGTGGCCGTACGCAGCACCGACAGGTAGGCACCCGCAGCGGGCAACCGGACTTCCACGAAGTCCTGGGTCCCGGGCTCGCCTGCGATCTGGGACACCCTCACCTCCAAGGTGACACAAGCTGGTTGAGCTGATACGAGTGCCGGCCGTCTGCCCTATGGTGGGAGGCGGACGAAGTGGCGCGGCACATGGTTCGCCTGCGACGCTATCGCGATCTGTGGCCTCGTGTCGCCCGGACGGAGCATGGCTCGCCCAGGGTGAGTACGAGGCCGGAAGTACATGACCGTCACTCATGGTAAGCATATGAGTACGCACAGTGGCTAGGGGTTTGCGGCCCCCAATCGAAAGAGATGGCGTTCCGTTGTCCGGCCCGCTCCCTTTCGATGCGCATACCTGATGCCGTTTTCCCAGGTCGGCCGGTGGATCGCGGGTGGTCAGCCGACGTTGTGCGGGGCGGCTGCGGAAGCCGCGAGTTGGTGCAGCGGGGCGCCGGAGAGTCGACGTACGGTCCATTCGTCCATCGCCACGGCGCCCAGCGACTCGTAGAAGGCGATCGACGGGGCGTTCCAGTCGAGGACCGTCCATTCGAAGCGTTCGTACCCGCGTTCCACACAGATCCGGGCCAGCTCGGCCAGCAGCGCCTTGCCGTGGCCGCCGCCGCGCGCGGACGGGCGCACGTACAGGTCCTCCAGGTAGACGCCGTGGGTGCCGGTCCAGGTGGAGAAGTTGCGGAACCACAGGGCGAACCCGACGGGCTCGCAGCCGGTGGGGTCCGGGTCGCTCGCCGTTGCCCTGCGCGGCTGTTCGGCTATGAGGCCGAAGACCGCCGGGTGCTCGCCGAAGAGCGCCTCGTGCAACTGCTTCTCGGTGGCCTTGGCGGACTCCGGCTCGCGCTCGTACTCCGCGAGTTCGCGGATCATGGCGTGCACCACCGGGACGTCGGCGGGTGTTGCTGGTCGGATCATGCGGCCAAAGGTAACCGGAGCGACCGACAACCGGGCCGTCGGGCCAGGTCGCGGCGGTGGGGCGGGCGGTGTGCGGGGGTGGCGGGGGCGTGGGGGGCCCCCGCGGGGGGGCCCCCCGGGGGGGGGGGGGGGGCGCGGCACATTAGGCATTAAAGGCGCGGGCGGGGGGGCGGGCCGCGACGGGGGGGACGAACAC
>NZ_JBEHZD010000818.1:0-2507 GCF_040240285.1 Streptomyces sp. HSW2009
CCCCCCCCCCCCCCGGCGGGGGGGCGGGGCCCCCCCCCCCCCCCCCCCCCCCCCCCCCCCCCCCCCGCCCCCCCCCCCCCCCCCGCCGCCCCCCCCCCCCGCGCCGTCCGGGCCACGACCACACGGGCCCGGCCCCGGCGTCCTCAGCCCCACCCCAGCGCTCGCCCCGCGGCCGACGCTCCGGCCCCTCACCCCGGCGCCGGGCCCGGGCCCGGTACCTCCGATACGCGGCGTACGCCGGAAAGTTCGCCGCCGGGATGTGAGGCGGATGTGACTCGTGGGGTGATGCGGGAGAAGTGGCTGTTGGTGGGGGTGGGCGTGGTGTCGGTGTGCTCGGGGGGGGGGTGGCGTGGGGCGGCAGAAGGGGGACGCGGGCTTGTGCTGTGGGTCGCATCGGGAGTTTGCTGTGCGGGAGACCACAGTGTGGCGGGTGCTTCGGTGAGGGTTCGGGGCGGGACGCGGCAAGGCGGGACAGGGCGGGGCGGCGCAAGACAGAGCGTGGGTGAGGGGCCGTACGGCGGTGGGGAACGGGGTGTGGGCCGGGCGCTGACCGGCGGCGGGAGGGCGTCTGGCGGGGTGCGCGTCGCGTGCCGCAGGCCGGCGGTTGGCCCGTTGTTGGCCTGGCCGTCTCCCGTACCACACCGAGAGGCAGGTACCGTGTTGGATGGCCTGGACCGTTGGCCACGGACGCATCAAGGAGCAGAAGGTGTTCTTCGATATAGGACCCCTAGAGCTAATCGCTCTCATCATCCTTGCGGTGCTCATCTTCGGTCCGGACAAGCTGCCCAAGGTGATTCAGGACGCTGCCCGTTTCATCCGTAAGGTCAGGGAGTTCTCGGACAGTGCGAAGGAAGACATCCGGACAGAATTGGGTCCGGAGTTCAAGGACTTTGAGTTCGAGGACCTGAATCCCAAGAACTTCGCCCGTAAGCACCTGCTCGACAAGGACGAACTCGGGCTGAAGGAGATCCGTAACGGATTCGACTTCAGCAAGGAAATGGCCGAGGTCTCCGACGTCACCTCGGCCCGCGACACCACCGGCAGCGGTACGGCCAGCGGCGATTCCGCGCCACCGGCCGCGGGCCCCACCGGCGGCTCCGACCTGCTGCGCAAGCGGGATAAACCCGAGCCTGACGATCGGCCGCCCTTCGACTCGGACGCCACCTGATCCCCTTCCGGCCGGTCCGTATGGCTATCCTCCCTGTGTCCAGGTGAGGTCGCCTGAAAGGGGGGCGGGCCGCCACGGCGAAGGGCAATGAGGAGGGCTCCGCGCAGATGGAGACGACGAGTCGGGCAGACGTGCAGGACGCGGCGACGGCTCCGGGCGCGCCCGCCGGAGAAGTTGCGGCGGCCCCGCAGGGGATGCCCGCCAAGGTGCGCAGGACGGTCGACGGCTATCTGATGGCCGCCTTCCCCTGGTACGGCCTCGATGAGGCGTTCACCGGACCGCGTTGGTTGATGCAGGTGGGCGCGGCGGCCGACGGCACCGTCGAGCACGGTTCGACCGGACACGGCGACGAGCCCTCGCTCAAGGTGGAGACCAGTGCGGAGAACCGCGAGAAGCAGCGCTTCGCGGTCGTGGTGACGGTGGCCAGCCGCCCGGTGCGGCGCAGCGCCGACGGGACCGGCATGTTGGAGGCCACCTCGGTCTCCTCCGCGGCCTGGCTCGCCGGCTCCGGCCTCCTCTCCTGCACCTGGCCCGCGCAGATGGAGCGCGCCCTGCGGCAGGACTGGCTCGACCAGCAGACCGCCATCGCCTGGGAACTCGCCGACGACCTCGGCGGCCCCGCGTGGTCGCAGCTCACACTGCCGGTCGACGGGGTGCCGACCGACTTCCACTACCGCGAGTCGGAGTACGGCTGGGTGCTGGCCGGCTCCGCGCGCGAGGGCGTCCACGTGGGCGCGTACGGGCGCGGCATGAGCGCCTACGGGCTCGGCTTCTCCGTGGTCAAGGACATCACGACGTACGCCTGAACCACGGGCCAGAAACGTTACGACGGCCGGCGGGCGCGGTGCGTTCCCGGTGTGCCGGGGCGTGCGGCCGGCGCTGATCGAGTCGGGCGCTGGCCCGTGCGCCACCCGGGGGCAGCCGATCGGCTGCCCGTGCTCCCCACCGTCCAGCCGCCCCGTCTGTCTGCCGGCCGCGGTCCTTGTGCCTGCCGGCCGGGCTCGGCTCGCCCGATAGGGCCGTCAGGCTCGGCTCGCCCGCTCGGGCTGAGGTGGGCCCGGCTACGCGGTTGCGTGGGGCCGCCGGCGGGCGGAGGCGTAGTGCGGCGTACGTGTGCTGAGGGACCGTCGGCTCTGGTGGCCGTACCGGCCGTGCGCGAGCCGGTACGGGCCGCGCGCCGGGGCTGACGTCGAGTGCGCCGGCTTTGCAGGGGACGGCGGCGGGCCCCGCACCGGGGTGCGCGCGCCGGCCGGGCAGCAAGACGGGGGGGGGGGGGGGGGGGGGGGGGGGGGGGGGGGGGGGGGGGGGGGGGGGGGGGGGGGGGGGGGGGGGGGGGGGG
>NZ_JBEHZD010000819.1:0-2499 GCF_040240285.1 Streptomyces sp. HSW2009
GGGGGGGGGGGGGGCGCCGGGGGGGCCGGGGGCCGGCCGGCGGGGGGGAGGGGGGGGCGGGCCCCGGGGGGGGGGGGGGGCGCGGGGCGGCGCCCGTGCCTGTGTTTGCGCCCGTGTCTGTGGCTGCGCCCGCGCCCGTGTCTGTGCCCGGGGGTGGGCCGTGCGGTGGTTGGGCCGCACTCGCTGAGGGCTTGGCCCGCCTGCGGGTCCGGTCGGGCTCCAGGAGCCGGGCGCGCGCTCCGGGAACGGGTCGCGCCCCCGTTGGCGGTGGCTGGCCGCGCCGGTCAGGCCCCCGCGCCGGTCAGGCCCCCGCGCCGGCCGGTGCGGCGTGCCCCCGGGTGAGGTGTGCGAGGGCGCGCCACTGGTCCAGCGGGAGGGCGGCCGGGTCCGTCGGTAGCGCCTGGAGGCACACGTGGTCGGCGCCGGCCGCCCGATGGGCCGCCACCCGGCGCGCGGCCTCCTCCTCGCCGATCGCCACCAGCGCGTCGACCAGCCGGTCGCTCCCGCCGTCGGCGAAGTCCGCTTCGGTGAACCCGAGCCGCTGCCAACTGGCCCGGTACGGGGCGGCCGGCAGATAGCCCGCGATGTGTTGGCGCGCCCGTGCCCTGGCCTCGGTGGGGTCCGCCGCGACGACCACGGCCTGCTCCACGACCAGCGTGCGGTCCGGCCCGATCGCGGCCCTGGCCCGCGCCGTGTGCTCGGGGGTGACCAGATAGGAGAAGGCGCCGGCCGCGCGGTCCCGGGCCAGGGCGAGGGCGCGCGGGCCCAGCGCGGCCAGCAGTCGGGGCGCCGGCGGCGGCTCGGCCCCGTCGATGCCGGCCAGAGCACGGATCGGGTCCGGCGCGTCCAGGCCGTCCAGATGCTCGCGCAGCGCGGTCAACGGCCGTTCGTAGCGCAGCCCGAGCACCCCCTCGACCAGTCGCGCGTGCGAGGTGCCGAGGCCCAGGACGAACCGGCCCGGATGGGCGTCGAGCAGGGCGCGGGACTGGAGCCTGACCGTGCGTGGATGGCGGCCCCAGATCACCGCGATGCCGGTGCCGACCACGAGCGAACGGGTGGCGCCGAGCAGGGTGGCCGCTTCCATGAACGGGTCGCGGACCAGCCCTTCGCTGAGCCAGACGGCGCCGTAACCGAGCGCCTCGACCTCGGCCGCGGCCTCGGCGGACGCCGCCGGCGGTCGTCGGTCCATGCCGGGCACCCACAGGCCCACGGCGCCGATGGACGGCAGGGCAGACTCCACGGACTACCTCCCTAGTAGAATCCGGAGTGGCGCTCCGAATCGTAGCGGAGTGCCACTCCGTTATGAAGTTCCGGGAGGTCGGTGGGTGAACGCGGAACCCAGGCGCAAGGACGCCGTGCGCAATCGGGCCCGGCTGGTCGAGGTGGCGGGCGCGCTCTTCGCCGAGGTGGGTACGGAAGCGGCGTCGATGAACGACATCGCCCGGCGCGCCGGTGTCGGCCCCGGCACCCTGTGGCGGCACTTCGCGGACAAGGAGGCGCTGGTGGCCGAGGTCGTCGGGCAGAGCCTTGACGACCTGTCGGCCCTCGCCCGCGACCTGCTCGCCGACCCCGCCCAACCCGACCCGATCACGCCGTGGACCGCCGCACTGGTGCGCCACATCGGCCACTACCGCGGCTTCGCCACGCGGTACGCGCACGCGTCGCGCGCGCCCGAAGGTCCGCTGGGCACCCGCTGTCAGGCCGTCGAGCGGGCCGCGGCCGAACTGGTCGACCACGCGCGGGCGCGCGGGCGGGTGCGGGCCGATCTGACGGCGACGGAGCTGATCGGGTTGGCGACGGCCATCGCGTGGCTGAACGAGTCCACGGGGCTGGGGCCGGCGGCTTCCGGCGGGCCGGACGCGGTTGCGCTGACCGGTGCAGTGTCGGCCGGTGCCGCGCAGATCGATCCCGCCCCGGCGGTTCCGGCGGACGCCGTGCCGGACGCCGTTCCGGCCGTTCCGCCGGGCGCTCCGTCCGATGCCGCCTCGCGCCTGCTGGCCCTGGTCTTCGACGGGGTGCGACCGCGTTGAGTGGGCTGTTGCATTGAGGGCGACGGTCCGGTGGTGGGGGGCTCTTCCGTGGGGGGCGGGGCGTTCTGCTGGGCCGTGTGCTTCGTCGGGCGGTTCGCGGGGCCGGGTGCCCGTCGCGTCAGGTGCTCGCGCTGCCGGGCCGCGGGTCCGGGTGGGCGGCGGAGGGGCGCCCGTACGCCTGCCCGTACACCAGCCCGTGCGTCTGCCCGCGCGCGCTCGCATGTGTGGGTGGTACTGCTCGGGGTGTGCGGCTGACTGACCGCCTGTCCACGCACGCCCGTATGCGCGTCTGTGGTGCCTTCGCGCCCAACCCTCTGAACTCTCTAACCCTCTGCCGACCCATCGACCTGCTGACCTGCTGATCTGTCGGCGCATCGATGGCCGGGGCCCCCCCCCGCCCCCCCCCGAGCGGCCCGCGCCCCCCCCCCCCCAGCCCCCGCCCCAGCAGGCGGCCGATGCGCGGCCCCGC
>NZ_JBEHZD010000082.1:0-20003 GCF_040240285.1 Streptomyces sp. HSW2009
GACTCCAAGCCCGAGGGCGCCGGCCAGAGCATGCGCGTCACGGCGGCCGAGGTCGCCGCCGTGGGGGGGGGGGGGGGCCCGCGGCCGGGGGGGGGGGGGGGCCCGCGCCGGCCGCGGGGGGGGGGGGGGGGGGGGGGCGCCCGCGGGCGGGGGGGGGGGGGGGGGGCCCCCCCCCCCCCCGGCCGTGGCGTCACCGCTTCCTCGGGCCCGGGTCCTGCGGCGTGACCGCCGGGCCCGCAGGGCATCCATCGCCGTAGGCCCAGCCTCGGGTGCACCCTCTCGCAGTAGGCTTCGCCGCGAGAGCCGGAGCCCCGACACTGGGGACACACCTGCCCGAGGAGCGCCCCGCAATGAGTCTGACCCTGAGGACCATCAGCCGCGAGCAGCATCTGGCGTACATCCAGAGCCTGCCGTCGGCGAGCCACATGCAGGTCCCGGCGTGGGCAGACGTCAAGACCGAATGGCGCTCGGAGAGCCTCGGCTGGTTCGACAGCACGGGTCAGATCGTCGGCGCCGGCCTGGTGCTCTACCGCCAGCTCCCCAAGATCAAGCGGTATCTGGCGTACCTCCCCGAGGGGCCGGTGCTCAACTGGTACGCGCCGAACCTGGAGGACTGGCTGCGGCCGATGCTCGCGCACCTCAAGCGGCAGGGCGCGTTCTCCGTGAAGATGGGCCCGCCCGTGATCATCCGGCGCTGGGACGCCGCCGCGATCAAGGCAGGCATCCAGAACCCGGACGTGAAGCGGCTGCGGGACATCGAGGCCACCCACATCGAGCCGCGCGCCTTCGAGGTCGCCGACCGGCTGCGGAAGATGGGCTGGCAGCAGGGCGAGGACGGCGGCGCCGGCTTCGGTGACGTACAGCCGCGGTACGTGTTCCAGGTGCCGCTGGAGAACCGTTCGCTGGAATCCGTCCACAAGGGCTTCAACCAGTTGTGGCGGCGCAACATCAAGAAGGCCGAGAAGGCCGGCGTCGAGGTCGTCCAGGGCGGCTACGAGCACCTCGGCGAGTGGCAGCGGCTGTACGAGATCACCGCCGAGCGCGACCACTTCCGGCCGCGGCCCCTCAGCTACTTCCAGCGCATGTGGACGACGCTGAACTCCGAGGACCCCAACCGGATGCGGCTGTACTTCGCCATGCACGAGGGCGAGGCGGTGGCCGCCGCCACGATGCTGATCGTCGGCGGGCACGTCTGGTACTCCTACGGTGCATCGGCCAACCACAAGCGCGAGGTCCGGCCCTCCAACGCGATGCAGTGGCGCATGCTGCGGGACGCCTACGCGCTCGGCGCCAGCGTCTACGACCTGCGCGGCATCAGCGACTCGCTGGACGAGAACGACCACCTCTTCGGCCTGATCCAGTTCAAGGTCGGCACCGGCGGCCAGGCCGCGGAGTACCTGGGCGAGTGGGACTTCCCGCTGAACAAGCTGCTGCACAAGGCGCTCGACATGTATATGTCCCGCCGCTAGCGCCCGGGCCCCGCGCCGGCGCCGACCGCCGCGCCACCCCGGACCGGCCCCGGGCCGGCCGCCGCCCGACCGCGCCGGGACCGCCCGGCACCGTACCGATCACGACTGCATCCCGAGCCGACTGACGAGAAAGGTCTCCCCCCAGCCATGGCGCTCACCCTCTACGTCGACACCGCGCGTTGGCGGGCCCACCAGCAGAGCGTCCTCCAGCAGTTCCCCGGCATGGTCCCGGTCTGCAAGGGCAACGGCTACGGCTTCGGCCATGACCGGCTGGCCGAGGAGACCACCCGCATGGGCTCCGACATCCTCGCCGTCGGCACCACCTACGAGGCCGCGCGCATGAAGGACTCCTTCAGCGGCGACCTGCTGGTGCTCACCCCGTTCCGGCGCGGCGAGGAGCCGGTGCCGCTGCCCGACCGCGTCATCCGCTCGGTCTCCTCCGTCGACGGCGTGTACGGGCTGGTCAACGCCCGCGTCATGATCGAGGTCATGAGCAGCATGAAGCGGCACGGGGTGACCGAGGAGGACCTGCCGAAGCTGCACGCGGCGATCGAGAACGTACGGCTCGAAGGGTTCGCCATCCACCTCCCGCTGGACCGCACCGACGGTTCGGACGCGGTGGAGGAGGTCATCGCGTGGATGGACCGGCTGCGGGCGGCGCGGCTGCCGCTGCACACCATGTTCGTGAGCCACCTCAAGTCCGATGAGCTGGGCCGGCTCCAGCAGCAGTTCCCGCAGACCCGCTTCCGCGCCCGGATCGGCACCCGGCTCTGGCTGGGCGACCACGACGCGACGGAGTACCGCGGCTCGGTCCTCGACGTCACCCGGGTCGCCAAGGGCGACCGGTTCGGCTACCGCCAGCAGAAGACCGCGGGCGACGGCTATCTGGTCGTCGTCGCCGGCGGCACCTCGCACGGCGTCGGCCTGGAGGCCCCCAAGGCGCTGCACGGCATGATGCCGCGCGCCAAGGGCGTGGCCCGGGCCGGGCTCGCCACCGTCAACCGCAACCTGTCGCCCTTCAGCTGGGCCGGCAAGCAGCGCTGGTTCGCGGAGCCGCCGCACATGCAGGTCTCGATCCTCTTCGTCCCCGGTGACGTGCCGGCGCCGCAGGTGGGCGACGAGCTGGTGGCCCATCTGCGGCACACCACCACCCAGTACGACCGGATTCTGGACCGCTGATCCGCGCCCTGACCGCCGGCCGGAGCCCTCGGGAGAGGGTGCCCCGGCAGGCGGGACGGGGCACCGCGGCTATTCGGGGCGGGTGCCGCCGTGCGTGCCCTGCTCCGCGGCCCCCCACTGCACGTACCCGGCCTTCGACTCCTCCGCCGACCACTGGCTGCGGAGCGTGAACACGTCGGGGGCGTTGTCCAGGACGCCTCCCGACGGGTCGTCGCAGCCGTCGGCGCGTACCGGGTCGCGGTCGGGCAGCAGCGCGTCGCGGACGACCATCGCGCACAGGAAGAGCGTGCCGAGCAGGTGCACCACGATGGCCAACTGGTAGCCGTCGGTGGGCAGGCCCTGATGCTTGCTGCCGCTGCCGGTGTACGCGAGGTACATCCAGATGCCGAGGAAGTAGGCCACCTCGCAGGCCTGCCAGATGAGGAAGTCGCGCCAGCGGGGCCTGGCCAGCACGGCCAGCGGGACCAGCCACAGCACGTACTGCGGCGAGTAGACCTTGTTGGTCAGGATGAACGCCGCGACCACCAGGAACGCGAGCTGCGCCAGCCGCGGGCGGCGGGGCGCGCACAGCGCGAGGGCGGCGATGCCGGCGCAGGCGAAGAGCATCAGGACCGTGGCGTAGGTGTTGGCGTTGTCCAGGGGGTGGCCGGAGCGCTGCGAGATGATCAGCCAGATGGAGCCGAAGTCGACGGGCCGCTCCTGGCTGAAGGTGTAGAACTTCTTCCAGCCCTCCCTGACGGCCAGGTCGCCCTGGTCGTTCTGGGTGAGCATGACCGGCAGGTTCACCACGAGCCAGGCCGCGACGGCGCCGGCGGTGGCGCTCCAGAAGGCCCGCCACTTCCCGGCCCGTAGGCACAGCAGCAGCAGCGGACCGAGCAGCAGTACGGGGTAGAGCTTGGCCGCGGTGGCGAGCCCCAGCAGCACGCCGGCGGCCAGCGGCCGGCTGCGGGACCACAGCAGCAGGGCGACGGCGGTCAGGGCGACCGCGAACAGGTCCCAGTTGATGGTGGCGGTCAGCGCGAACGCCGGGGCGAGGGCGACCAGCAGCGCGTCCCACGGCCGGCGGCGGTGGGTGCGGGCCACGCAGACGGCGATGACCACGGCGCAGATCATCAGCATCCCGGAGTTCACCAGCCAGTAGACCTGGGCCCGGTGCTGGTCGCTGCCGCCGTGCGGGGTCAACCAGGAGGCCACCTCCATGAACAGCCCGGTCAGGACCGGGTATTCGAGGTAGTCCATGCCGCCGGAGACGTCCTGCGGGATGCGGTCGAAGTACGGCACGAGGTCGATGGAGAAACCGCGGCCACCGTACAGGTGGGGGATGTCGGAGTAGCAGGCGTGCGTGTACTGGCTGGTGGCGCCGAAGAACCAGCCGCCGTCGTAGCACGGCGCCTTCTGGGCCATGCCGAGCGCGAACATGCCGATGGCCACCAGCGCGATGATCCGCACCGGTGTCCACCAGTTGATGCCGGTCAGCGCCCGGCGCCCGAGCGGCCCGCCGATCAACTCGCTACCGGCGGCCGACACCTCGTCCTCGGCGGTCGGCCGTACGGGGTTCCGGGCGGCGGTGTCGCTGCCGTGAGGACCGTGGACGCTCGTCATGCCCTCATCCTGCCGTACGCGCTGCCGCGGGACGGCGACGGCCGGACATCGGGCCTGCACGCCGGCCGGAGTGCAGGGGCAGAGACCAGGGGGCAGGGGGCAGGGGTGCGGGCGCGGGGGGGGACCGGGCGCTGCGGGCGGGCTGGTCCGACGGGCGGGCTGGTGCAGCGGCCCGAGCCTCGCGGCCTCCCAGACGTCCCCGGGCCGGCCGGTCGATCGGCGGCTGTCTCGCCCGACACCCGCAACCAAACGCCCAGCCTCAGCCTTAGCCCCCAGCCCCCAGCCCCCAGCCCCCAGCCCCCAGCGAGAAACGCCACAGGGCGGGCCCGTGGTTCGAGCCCGCCCTGTGGTTCCTGCTTCACGTCATGCCGCGCGGCCTGTGCCCGCGGCCCGGACGTCCGGAGCTAGAACCAGCCTCCGCTGTCGTCCTCGCCCGGCGGCGTGGTGGTCGGCGTTCCGGTGCTGCCCGGGCCACCGGGTCCGCCCGGGCCTCCCGGGCCGCTGCCGGGACCGCCCTCGCCGCTGCCGGGTCCGCCGGGCCCGCCAGGTCCGCTGCCGGGCCCACCGTTCTGGCCACAGTTCGGGTCGAAGGGCCCGCAACTGTCGGACGGGGTCTCGGACGGCGTCTTCGAGGGCGTCTCGGACGGGGTCTTCGAGGGCGTCTCGGACGGCGTCTTGGACGGCGTCTCCGACGGCGTCTCCGACGGTTCCTCGGACGGCGTCTCCGCGGGCTGCGTGGGCTTCTTGCTAGGCGGCGGGCTCGCGCCGTCGCCGTAGATCTTCTCGCCGATCGGGGAGGGCTTCGGGAACTTCACTTCTTCCGTGCCCTTGAGCGCTTCCCGCATGTAGCCGGCCCAGATCTCGGCCGGGTACGAGGCACCGTGGATGCTCTCCGTGCCGCTGTCGGAGCCCACGCCGTACATCGGCAGGAACTTCTGGTTCTTGGCCTGGTCGTCGACGCGCCACATGCCGATCGCGGTGGCCAGTTGCGGGGTGTACCCGGCGAACCAGGCCGACTTGTTGTCGTCGGTGGTGCCGGTCTTGCCCGCGGCGTCCCGCCCGATCTTCGCGGAGGTGCCGGTGCCGTGCTCCACGACCGTCTTCAGCACGTCGGTGACGTTGTCGGCCACGCTCGGCTCGAAGGCCTGCTCGATCTTGTCCTCGTGTGCGTACACCTCGGCCCCGTCCCGCTCGACCTTGGTCACCGAGTACGGGTCGGCCTGCTTGCCGCTGGCCGCGAAGGTGGCGTACGCGCCGGCGAGCCGGATCGCGCTGGGCGACGAGGTGCCGAGCGAGAACGTCGGGGTGATGGAGGCGAGCTGGTTCTTGCTCAGCCCCGCCGCGAGCGCCGCGTCCCGCACCTTGTCGGTGCCGACGTCCATGCCGAGCTGGATGAACGGCGTGTTCACCGAGAACTGCATGGACTCGCGCAGGTCGATCTTGCCCCGGTTCTCGTCACCGTCGTTGCGCTGGTGCCACTCCTTGCCGTCCTTGTCGAGCCAGATCTTGCCCGTGTAGTCCCGCAGCGCCAGCTTGTTGTCGCCGTTGTAGATGCTCTTGGGCGAGACGAGGGTGCGCTGCTCGCGGGACTGCTCGGGCGGCAGCTCGGGGTCGCGCTTGCCGTCGGTCATGGCCGCGGCCAGCACGAACGGCTTGAACGTGGAGCCCACCTGGACACCGGTGTCGTCGGCGTTGTTGGTGTAGTGCTCCAGCGCGTCCTTGCCGCCGTAGATGGCGACGATCTTGCCGGTGCCCGGCTCCACGGACGCCCCGCCGAACTGGACGTGCTTGTCCTGCTTGCGCTTGTTCGGCTTGATGTTCTTCTTCGAAACGTCCTGGACCGTCTTCTCCAGGGCCCGCATCTTGGTCCGGTCGAAGGTGGTGTGGATCTGGTACCCACCACGGTCCAACTCGGCCTTGGAGATGTCAGAGTTGGCGATGATGTAGTTGTCGGCGAGGTCGGTGAGGTAACCGATCTGACCAGCCTTGTTCGTCGCCAGCTTCGGCTTCTGCGGCTCCGGGAACTTGGTGATCTTCTCCCGTTCCTCCTTCGCGAGCCGGTCCACCTTCACCTCGCGGTCCAGCGTCCACGACCAGCGCTGCTCGGCCCGCTTGCGGTTCTTCTCCTTGGTCGCCGCGAGGCCGGTGCCACCGGCCGGGTCGTAGAGGTTGGGGCCGTTCAGCGTGGCCGCGAGGAACGCGCTCTCGCTGGTGGTCAGGTCCTCGCAGTCCTTGTCGTAGTACGCCCGGGCCGCGGCCTGGATGCCGTACGCGCCGCGGCCGTAGTACGCGGTGTTGAGGTAGCCCTCAAGGATGTCGTCCTTGTCCCGGGTGGCGCCGACCTTGATGGAGATGAAGAGCTCGGTGACCTTGCGCTTGAGCGTCTGCTCCTGGCCCAGGTAGGTGTTCTTGACGAACTGTTGGGTGATGGTCGAACCACTCTGGGTCTGACCGCCCTTGGCCATGTTGACCACGGCGCGGGCCACACCCATCGGGTCGACGCCCGCGTCGTCGTAGAACGAGGCGTTCTCGGCGGCGATGACCGCGTTCCGCATCGACTTGGGAATCTTGGAGAGCGGCACGATCTGCCGGTTCAGGTCGCCACCGCCGGAGACGACCATCTGCTTGCCGTCGCTCCAGTAGTACACGTTCTTCTGCGTCTTGGACGCGGCCTGCGCCGTCGGCACCTCCACCAGCATCAGCGCGACGCCGACGGCCCCGATCAGCAGCAGCATGAAGACCAGCGTGGTGCCGGTGACTAGCTTCCAGGACGGCACCCAGCGCTTGAAGCCGCGCTTGCCCATCCGTGGATAGTCGATGAAGCGCTTCTTGGTGCGCCCCGGCGTCGCCGGCCCCCGGCCGCGCCCGCGACCGCCACCGGCAGCCCCCGGGCCGCCCGGGCCACCGCGGCCCCCGTCGCCCCCAGTTCCACCGCCGTGCGCGCCGGCCCCACCGGCGCCCGCCGATCCGTGTGCCGCGCTCGCCCCAGCCGCGGCGCCCGTGCCCGCCGCTCCTGCTCTGCGGCGCCCTCCGCCGCTACGGGCCGCGCGGCGGGCCTCGGCCCGTCCACCACGCGGCAGTCCTGCTTCGGGTGACTCCTGTGGATCGGAGCCCGACCCCGTGCTGCTGTGCGGTGGCGCGGCGCGGCGGCCTGGCGGCTGCTGCGCGGCACGCCTGGCCGCTGCTCGTCCGCCGCCCTGGGGCTGCGGCGGCTTGCGACGGTGCTCGCTCATGGAACGACTACTCCTCGGGCAGGCGCGATCGCCTGGAAGCGGCATGTGGCTTGCGGTCCCCCCAACGTACGCACCAGCGCCGAAGGGCAGCCGGACGCACGGCATCCAGGACGAAGACGCGTGGCGGCGTCGCACGGTTCCCGGTGGTCTGCATGGCGAACAGAGTACGCACGGTCAAAACCGACCCACCCATCATCTTCAGTTCAAATCAGGCACGTTGGTTCGCACGAATCGGTGATGTGACCTCGTTCACCGCGCCCGCCCTTGTTCTGGGGGAGGCGCCGTTCTATCGTCTGGATGTATCGAGTCGATACATCAGCTCGACACAACGGGACAGCGGCAGACGTGGAGGGGCGGGGGATGAGCAGGCGTTCCGGCGTACTGGAGTTCGCCGTTCTCGGTCTGCTGCGGGAGTCCCCCATGCACGGGTACGAGCTGCGGAAGCGGTTGAACACCTCGCTCGGGGTGTTCCGCGCCTTCAGTTACGGCAGCCTCTATCCCTGCCTCAAGACGCTGGTCGGCAACGGCTGGTTGATCGAGGAGTCGGGCGGCGCCCCCGAGGACGCGTCCGTGCCCGCAGGACGGGTGGTGCCGTCCACTGCCGCACTCGGCGGACGACGAGCCAAGATCGTCTACCGACTGACGGCGGAGGGCAAGGAGCGCTTCGAGGAGTTGCTCTCCCACACCGGGCCCGACGCCTGGGAGGACGAGCACTTCGGTGTCCGCTTCGCCTTCTTCGGCCAGACCTCGCGCGACGTACGGATGCGCGTCCTCGAAGGCCGGCGCAGCCGGTTGGAGGAGCGCCTGGAGAAGATGCGGGCCTCGCTGGCGCGTACCCGTGAGCGGCTCGACGACTACACGTTGGAGCTCCAGCGGCACGGCATGGAGTCGGTGGAACGCGAAGTCCGCTGGCTGAACGAGCTGATCGAAAGTGAGCGGGCGGGTCGCGAGCAGCGCCCGGCCGCCGAGCAGGACACATCGGAAGACACGGGCGGCCTGCCCCGGCACCGGGGTGGTACCCGGCCGGACCCGTCCGACGAGACCGCCAAGTGAGGCCCTGCACCCCGCAGGGCTTCGTCGAATACACACAGGGAGCAACCGGAATGGGTTCGGTTCGCGTAGCCATCGTTGGCGTGGGCAACTGCGCTGCCTCGCTGGTCCAGGGCGTCGAGTACTACAAGGACGCCGACCCGGACAGCCGCGTCCCGGGTCTGATGCACGTGCAGTTCGGCGAGTACCACGTGCGGGACGTCGAGTTCGTGGCCGCCTTCGACGTGGACGCCAAGAAGGTCGGTCTCGACCTCGCGGACGCGATCGGTGCCAGCGAGAACAACACCATCAAGATCTGCGACGTGCCCAACAGCGGCATCACGGTGCAGCGCGGCCACACCTACGACGGTCTCGGCAAGTACTACCGCGAGACGATCGAGGAGTCGCCCGAGGCTCCCGTCGACATCGTCCAGATCCTCAAGGACCGTCAGGTCGACGTCCTCGTCTGCTACCTGCCGGTGGGCTCCGAGCAGGCTGCGAAGTACTACGCGCAGTGCGCCATCGACGCCAAGGTCGCCTTCGTCAACGCGCTGCCGGTGTTCATCGCGGGCACCAAGGAGTGGGCCGACAAGTTCACCGAGGCCGGCGTGCCGATCGTCGGTGACGACATCAAGTCCCAGGTGGGCGCGACCATCACGCACCGCGTGATGGCCAAGCTCTTCGAGGACCGCGGCGTCATCCTGGACCGCACGATGCAGTTGAACGTCGGCGGCAACATGGACTTCAAGAACATGTTGGAGCGCGAGCGCCTGGAGTCCAAGAAGATCTCCAAGACGCAGGCCGTCACCTCGCAGATCCCCGACCGCGAGCTGGGCGAGAAGAACGTCCACATCGGCCCGTCGGACTACGTGGCCTGGCTGGACGACCGCAAGTGGGCGTACGTCCGCCTGGAAGGCCGTGCGTTCGGCGACGTCCCGCTGAACCTGGAGTACAAGCTTGAGGTCTGGGACTCCCCCAACTCGGCGGGCGTGATCATCGACGCGCTGCGTGCCGCGAAGATCGCCAAGGACCGGGGCATCGGCGGCCCGATCCTGTCGGCCTCCTCGTACTTCATGAAGTCGCCCCCGGTGCAGTACTTCGACGACCAGGCCCGGGAGAACGTCGAGAAGTTCATCAAGGGCGAGGTCGAGCGCTAAGCGTTCACCCTCGACACCCTCAGCGCGTGGCCCCCGGGGACGGATTCCTCGGGGGCCCGCGCGCTGTGTGAAGCTGTGCGCCATGCCCGTGGTGCGAGGTCTGCGCGAACTCCTGCGGCTCGGCGACTTCCGTCGGCTGCTCACCGTCCGGCTGCTCTCCCAGGGGGCCGACGGTGTCTATCAGGTGGCGCTCGCCTCCTACGTCGTCTTCTCGCCCGAGAAGGAGACCTCGGCCGCCGCCATCGCCTCGGCCATGGCCGTACTCCTGCTGCCGTACTCGCTGCTCGGCCCGTTCGCCGGCGTCCTCCTCGACCGCTGGCGCCGACGCCAGGTGCTGCTGTACGGGAACCTGGCCCGGGTCGTCCTGGCCGCCGTCACGGCCGCGCTGATCGTGGCGGACGTGCCCGACGCCCTCTTCTACGCCTCGGCCCTCGCCGTCACGGCCGTCAACCGCTTCGTCCTGGCCGGGCTCTCGGCCGCGCTGCCGCGTGTGGTGCCGGCCGGCGAACAGCTCGTCCTGGCCAACTCCCTCTCCCCGACGGCGGGCACCCTCGCGGCCACCGCGGCAGGTGGGCTGGCCTTCGTCGTACGGCTGGCGGCCCCCGAGGGCGCGGCATCCGACGCGTTCGTCATCCTGCTCGGCTCCGCGCTCTACCTCTGCGCGGCCCTCGCCTCGCTCCGGATGGCGCGCGACCTCCTCGGCCCCGATCCGGACCAGCTCCCGCCCCGGGCCGGGCAGGCGCTCCTGAGCACCGCCCGCGGCCTCTTCGCCGGACTGCGTCATCTGACGGACCGCCCGTTGCCGGCCCGGGCGCTGGCCGCGATGACGCTCATGCGCTTCTGCTACGGGGCGCTGACGGTCATGGTCCTCATGCTCTGCCGCAATGCGTGGAGCGATGGCGACGGGGACGGCCTGGCGCTCCTCGGGCTGGCGGTGGGCATCTCCGGTGCGGGCTTCTTCGCCGCCGCGCTGTGCACGCCCTGGGCCGTGGCGCGGTTCGGGCCGCTCGGTTGGATGGCGGTCTGTGGGACGGCGGCGGCCGTACTGGAGCCGGCCCTCGGCCTGCCGTTCGCGCCGGTCCCCATGATGGTGGCCGCCTTCCTCCTCGGGTTCACCACCCAGGGGGCGAAGATCGCCACGGACACGGTCGTCCAGTCCGCGATCGAGGACGGCTACCGGGGGCGGATCTTCTCGCTCTACGACGTGTTCTTCAACGTCGCCTTCGTCGGCGCGGCGGGGGTGGCGGCGCTCATGCTGCCGCACGACGGGGCATCGGTGACCCTCGTCCTCCTCGTGGCCGCGCTCTATGCGCTGGCGGTGAGCCTGGTCGTGTTTCACGTGAAACGAGACCGCCCCGATGTTTCACGTGAAACCGAGCGCCGTTTCACGTGAAACATCGGGGCGGGGGCGGCGACGCCCGTGCGGGCGAGCCCGCGAACCGCTTCCCGGGGCTGGCTCAGTCCTGAGCCGCCCACCATTCCTTGAGCGCCTCGACCGCGGCCTCGTGCTCCATCAGCCCGCGCTCCATCCGCAGCTCCAGCATGTGCTTGTACGCCTTGCCGACCTGCGGCCCCGGGGCCAGCCCCAGGATCTGCATGATCTCGTTCCCGTCGAGCGCGGGCCGGATGGCGTCGAGTTCCTCTTCCTTCCGCAGCCGCGCGATCCGCTCCTCCAGGCCGTCGTACGCCTGGGAGAGCGCGGTGGCCTTGCGCTTGTTCCGCGTGGTGCAGTCGGAGCGGGTCAGCTTGTGCAGTCGGTCCAGGAGGGGGCCCGCGTCGCGCACGTAGCGGCGGACCGCCGAGTCCGTCCATTCGCCGGTGCCGTAGCCGTGGAAGCGCAGGTGCAGCTCCACAAGACGCGAGACGTCCTTGATCAGCTCGTTGGAGTACTTGAGCTTGCCCATCCGCGTCTTGGTCAGCTTGGCGCCGACGACCTCGTGGTGGTGGAAGGAGACGCGGCCGTCCGACTCGAAGCGCCGTGTCTTCGGCTTGCCGATGTCGTGCAGCAGGGCGGCCAGCCGGAGCACCAGGTCCGGGCCGTCCTCCTCCAGGTCCATCGCCTGCTCCAGCACGATCAGCGTGTGCTCGTACACGTCCTTGTGCCGGTGGTGCTCGTCCCGCTCCAGGCGCAGGGCGGGGAGCTCGGGCAGCACGCGGGCGGCGAGCCCGGACTCCACGAGCAGCTTGAGCCCCTTGCGCGGGTGCGGTGCCAGGATGAGCTTGTTGAGCTCGTCCCGCACCCGCTCGGCGGAGACGATCTCGATGCGCTCGGCCATGGCCTTCATCGCGGCGACGACCTCGGGGGCCACCTGGAAGTCGAGCTGGGCGGCGAAGCGCGCGGCCCGCATCATGCGCAGCGGATCGTCGGAGAAGGACGCCTCCGGAGCGCCGGGCGTACGCAGCACTCCGGCCGCGAGGTCCTCCAGGCCGTGGTGCGGGTCGATGAACTCCTTCTGCGGGAGTGCGACGGCCATGGCGTTGACGGTGAAATCTCGCCGGACGAGATCTTCCTGGATGGAGTCGCCGTAGGAAACGTCAGGCTTCCGCGAGGTCCGGTCATACGCTTCCGACCGGTATGTGGTGACCTCAATCTGGAAGTTCTGGCTTGCCCCACCTTGGCCCGGTGCGCGCTTCTGGCACCCCACGGTGCCGAAGGCGATCCCGACCTCCCAGACCGCGTCCGCCCAGGGCCGGACGATCTTCAGTACCTCTTCGGGCCTGGCGTCCGTGGTGAAGTCGAGATCGTTGCCGAGCCGACCGAGCAGGGCGTCCCGTACCGAGCCCCCGACCAGCGCGAGCGAGTACCCGGCCTGCTGAAAGCGGACGGCTAGGTCGTCGGCCACGGGGGAGACCCGCAGCAGTTCGCTCACCGCACGGCGCTGCACCTGGCTGAGCTCGTGGGACGGCTGCGGGGTCTGGTTGTCATGGTTGGCGTTCGGCACAACAGAACAGGGTACGTTGCCCGCCGGCCCGGGGCCGCATCGATCCACGTGGCGGCGCCCGACGGCCAACCCCGGGGCTGTGACGATCATGTGGAGCACTCCCCAGCACTTCGCCACACCGGATCTCGTTACCATGCGTGGACGCACAACCGACGACCACTGACGACGACGAGGGACGGGCGAGCGCGTGGCCGAGGCGGCAGAGCTCCAGGGGACGACTTCTGCTCCCGCCCGACGATGGCTACGGCGCGCCGCGGCGCTGCTGGCGGCCGTTCCCCTCGTCGCGGGGCTGGTGCAGGCCACCGTGCCGTCCCGGGCGGACGCCGCCCCCAAGCCGACCGGGTCGCACTCGGTGGACGTGGCGATCAACTCGCTGACCCCCGCGACCCCGACCGCCAACGACACGCTCAACATCAAGGGCACCCTCACCAACAAGGGACGTGCGGTCATCAACGCCGGCCAGGTGGGGCTGCGCGTCGGCCCGGTGATGCGGGGGCGCAGCGCCATCGACACGGCCGCCACCCGCACCGGCTACTTCCCCGGGGACGACGGGGCGGAGATCGACAGCAGGTACGCGGCGAAGGTCGGCCGGCTGCCCGTGGGCGGCAGCCGGGACTTCAGCCTCGCGGTGCCGCTGCGGCAACTGCCGCTCAGTGAGGATGGCGTCTACCAGATCGCCGTCTCGCTCAGCGGCGAGACCGCCAAGGAGCCGGGCTACCAGCAGGTCCTCGGCATCCAGCGGACCTTCCTGCCGTGGCAGACCACCCCGCCGGGCAAGAAGACGAAGCTGAGCTTCCTGTGGCCGGTCATCGCCACCACCCAGATCACCGCCAGGACCGACACCGACAAGCAGCAGACCCCCGTCTTCCGCAACGACGAGTTGGCCAAGGAGCTCGCGCCGGGCGGGCGGCTCCAGCAGCTCGTGGCGCTCGGCAAGGACCTCCCCGTCACCTGGGTCCTGGACCCCGACCTGCTAGCCACGGTCGACGTGATGGCTCGCGGCTACGACGTACAGGACGGTGAGGAGACCACCCCGGGCCGCGGCCAGGAGGTCGCCCGGCGGTGGATGGCCGCCCTCGACCAGGCGGTGCAGGGGCACAAGGTGGTGGCACTGCCGTTCGCCGACCCCGACCTCGCCTCACTCGCCCACCGCGGCAAGGTCGTCTCCGGGACGCTCAGCCACCTCCAGTCGGCCACCAAGCTCGCGGTCAGCACCGTGGAGTCCACGCTCCAGATGACGCCCGAGACCGACTTCGCCTGGCCGGTGGACGGCGCCATCGACTCCTCCGTCATCGACGTCGCCACCTCGGCGGGCGCCCACCGCGTCATCACCCGCAGCGACAGCATCCAGGAGAGCGACACGCTCCCCTACACCCCGACCTCGGCCCGCCCGATCGGCGGCGGCACCACCGCCATCGCGGCCGACGCCCGGCTCTCGACCGTCTTCGACGGCGACATGTCGCGCGCCGAGAACTCCACCCTGGCCATCCAGGAGTTCCTCGCCCAGACGCTGATGATCACCCAGCAGACGCCGGAGCGGCAGCGCAGCATCGTCGTCGCACCGCCGCGGATGCCCACCGCCAACCAGGCCCAGGCGATGGCCACCGCGCTCGGCGGCCTGGCGCCCCAGCGCTGGAGCGAGCCGCAGGACCTGAGCGAGGCCGCCAAGGCCAAGCCCGACCCGGCCGCCAACCGGCAGGTGCCCGGCCGCGGCGACTACCCCAAGTCGCTGCGCAAGCGGGAGCTGCCCACCTCGGCGTTCTCCCAGATACAGGAGACGCAGCGCACGCTCGACCGCTTCCGCAAGGTCCTCACCGCTGAGGACCGGGTGGTGACCCCGTTCAGCACGGCGATCATGCGCGACATGTCCACATCGTGGCGGCGCGACCCCCGCGGGGGCTCCGCCTTCCGTAACGATGTGAGCACCTATCTCCAGGGCCTGACCGAGCGGGTCGGCATCATCCAGAAGTCGCCCGCCACCCTCTCCGGGCGCAGCGCCACCATCCCCGTCACCGTCAAGAACGACCTCTTCCAGGGCGTCGACAAGCTGCGCCTGGTACTGACGTCGAGCCAGCCGCTGCGGCTGAAGGTCAGCGATCCGCAGGACATCAAGATCGAAGGGGGCCACAGCCAGTCGGTGAAGTTCGAGGCGTCGGCCCGGGCCAACGGCCGGACGACGATCATCGCCCAGCTCTTCACCGAGGACGGCCAGCCCTACGGCGAGCCGATGACCTTCGAGGTCAATGTCACCTCCATCACCTCGACTGTGATACTGGTCATCGCGGTGGGAGTACTGCTCCTCGTACTCGCGGGCATCCGGATCTACATCAAGCGCAAGCGGTCGGGTCCGGGGACCGCCGGGCCCGACGACAAGCCGGGTGGCCAGAGCCCGGATTCAGCCCCCGCCCCGCATGTCGACCCCCAGAACGGGCCCGGTGCACCCGCCGGAACGGGCCCGCAGGACCCCGCGCAGCCGAGTGACCCGTCTTCGGACACCGGATCGCAAAGCACTGGCCCATCCGGCTCAGGTGAGAAAGTGGACCGTTGAGGAAATGGTGGGGCCACACGGCCGCGGACGATGAGGTGGGGTAGCGATGAACGCGCCGTACAACGGTGACCGCGACCGTGACGCGGGCGCGGACCCCTCGGGTCAGGGGCACGGATACCAGTCCGGTGCCTCCGCCCACGACCCGTCCTACGCCTCTTCCTACCACCAGCCGTCCTACCCGCAGGACTCGTACACCCCCGACCCGTACGCGCAGGACGTCTACCAGCAGGGCTTCTTCCAGCAGCCGTACGTCACCGGCTCCTTCCCGGTCTACACCGACGAGGCGTACCAGCAGTACGCGCCCTACAGCGAACCGTCCTACCAGCAGGATCCGTACGCGCAGGACGGCTACTCCCCCTACCCGTACGCCCAGCACGATCCGCGGGTGCAGGACGGCGACGGGTTCTACGACCAGCAGGCCCAGCCGCCCCCCGGCTCCGCCGACCCGCCGCAGCACCTCTACCACCAGCCCGCCCCCGGGCAGCAGCAGGACCCGAACGCCTGGCCGTCCGCGCCGGAGTCCGGCCAGCCGGCGCACTACCCGGGGTACGGCGACGGCGCAGCCCAGAACCCGTACGGCGGCGACGGCCTGGCCGGCCAGGGAGGGGACCAGCGCCCGGAGCCGGACGCCTTCGCGCACCTCTTCCGCGACCAGCAGCCCTACGAACCGCAGCACCCCGCGCCGCAGGCCCCCGACGCCTACGGCCACGGCCAGTACGGCCAGCAGCAGGCCCAGGGTGACTACGCAGCGGGCTACGGGCAGGCCCAGCAGTATCCGCAGCAGGGCGGCAACTACCCACAGCAGTACGACGCGCACGGACAGTACGCCCAGCAGACGGGGTACGGGCAGCAGACCGGTCAGCCCGAGTACTACCAGCAGAATCCTTATGACCAGGCAGCTCAGGCCGGCCAGACGGCGCAGGCCGGGCAGCCGGCCCCGGGCGCCCCGCAGGACCAGTACCAGCAGCAGGGCCACGACCCGCGCGGCCAGCAGGCCCCGGGTGCTCCGCCGCACGGCCGGCACCACCGCCCCGTGGGGCCCGGCGCGCCGGCGGGCGCAGGACCTGGTCAGGGCGTCGACGCCACCATGATGCTGGGCTCGCCCGCCGCCCTGAAGGCCGCGGCAGCGCAGGCAGCGCCCAAGCCGGCCGGTGGCAAGGCGGCGAGCCTGCTGAAGTCCAGCGCCCTGATGGCGGCCGGCACCATGGTCTCCCGGCTGACCGGCTTCGTCCGGCAGATGATGATCGTCGCGGCGCTCGGTGCCGCCACCCTCGGCGACACGTACACCGTCGCCATGACGCTGCCGACGATGATCTTCTTCCTCACCGTCGGCGGCGGCCTCAACTCCGTCTTCGTGCCGCAGCTCGTACGCGCCATGAAGGAGGACGAGGACGGCGGCGTGGCCTACGCCAACCGGCTGCTCACGCTCGTCATCGTCATCCTCATCGCGCTCACCGCCGCCTCGATCTTCGCGGCGCCGCTGTTCGTGCACATGATGTCCCCCGAGATCGCCGGCGACCCGGCGGCCAACGAGGTCGCCGTCACCTTCGCCCGCTACTGCCTGCCCACGATCTTCTTCATGGGCGTGCACGTGGTGATGGGCCAGATCCTCAACGCCCGCGGCAAGTTCGGCGCCATGATGTGGACCCCGGTCCTCAACAACATCGTCATCATCGCCACGTTCGGGATGTTCATCTACGTCTACGGCTCGGCGAGCAAGTCCGAGTTCGGCGTCACCACCATCCCCTCCGAGGGCATCAGGCTGCTCGGCGTGGGCACGCTGCTCGGCCTCACCGTGCAGTCGCTGGCGATGATCCCCTACCTGCGCGAGGCCGGCTTCCGGTTCCGGCCCCGGTTCGACTGGCGCGGCCACGGCCTGGGCAAGTCCGCCAAGCTGGCGAAGTGGACCGTGCTGTTCGTCCTCGCCAACCAGGCCGGCGTCATCGTCGTCACCCAACTCGCCACCGGCGCCGGTTCCGCCGCCGCCGATCAGGGCTACCCGGGCACCGGCATCCTCGGCTACTCCAGTGCCCAGCTCATCTGGGGCATGCCGCAGGCCATCATCACCGTCTCGGTGATGGCCGCGATGCTGCCGCGGCTCTCCCGGGCCGCCCACGACGGCGACGTGGGCGCGGTCCGCGACGACATGTCACAGGGCCTGCGCACCTCGGCGGTGGCCATCGTGCCCATCGCCTTCGGCTTCGTGGCCCTCGGCGTCCCGATCTGCACCCTGCTCTTCGGCTCATCGGGCGTCGAAGCGGCCCGCGCCATGGGCTACATCCTGATGGCCTTCGGCCTCGGCCTGATCCCGTTCTCCGTCCAGTACGTCGTCCTGCGCGGCTTCTACGCGTACGAGGACACCCGCACCCCCTTCTACAACACGGTCATCGTCGCGGCCATAAACGCCGCCGCCTCCGGCCTGTGCTACGTGCTGCTGCCGCCCCGCTGGGCCGTGGTCGGCATGGCCGGCGCCTACGGCCTGGCCTACGCGGTCGGCGTGGGCATCGCCTGGAAGCGGCTGCGTGACCGGCTCGGCGGCGATCTCGACGGCCGGCACGTGGCGCGCACCTACTCGCGCCTGTTCGGCGCCTGCATCCCCGCCGCCGCGCTCGCCGGGGCGACCGCGTACGCCATCACCCAGTCGCTCGGCAGCGGGATCGCCGGCTCGCTCGCTTCCCTGATCGGCGGCGGGATCGTACTGATCGGAATCTTCTACATCGCGGCCAGACGCATGCGCATTCAGGAGTTGACCGCGATGGTCGGAATGGTCCGCGGGCGCCTGGGCCGCTGACCGCAGCACAACCTTCGTCCGCCATCGTGTGTCGTGCAGGGCGGTGGACTGTGGGCACAATTGTCGTGGCCGTGGAAGAGGCGCAACGGATGGGGAGGCAGGGAACGACGGTGGCGGACCGGAGTACGGCTGCCGTCGACGTGGCCGATAGCAGCGGCGGAAAGCCGCTGACCGCCAAGGCGGACCAGGCCACGACCGACGAGGCTAAGGCTGAGCACAAGGCCAGCAACAACACAGAGACCGCGCGCCCTGCCGGCAAGGGCCAGAGCGCATCGGCCGATACCAGCCCCCCCGACCTGCACAGCGGTCACAAGCTCGCCAGACGCTACCGTTTGGAGGAGTGCGTCACCCGACTGGACGGATTCAGCAGTTGGCGTGCCGTCGACGAGATGCTGCGCCGGGCCGTCGGCGTGCACGTCCTGCCAGCAGACCATCCGCGGGCCCGCCCCGTCCTGGCCGCCGCCCGTTCCGCCGCGCTGCTCGGCGATCCGCGCTTCGTCCAGGTGCTGGACGCCGTCGAGGAGAACGACCTCGTCTACGTCGTCCACGAGTGGATCTCCGACGCCACCGAACTCACCACCGTGCTGGCCACCGGGGCGCTTGAGCCGCACGACGCCTACCAACTCGTCAGCCAGGTCTCCCAGGCCATGGCCGCCGCCCACCGCGAGGGCCTGGCCCACCTGCGGCTGACGCCGAACTCCGTGCTGCGCACCGAGTCGGGGCAGTACCGCATCCGCGGCCTCGCCGTCATGGCCGCCCTGCGCGGCATCACCGCCAGTCAGCCGCACCGCACGGACACCGAGGCGATCGGCGCCCTGCTGTACGCCGCGCTGACCCAGCGCTGGCCGTACGAGAGCGATGCGCACGGGCTGACCGGGCTCCCCAAGGGCGTCGGCCTCATCGCACCGGACCAGGTGCGCGCGGGCGTCCACCGCGGGCTGTCCGAGCTGGCCATGCGGGCCCTGGTGAACGACGGTGCCACCGCCTCCCGGCAGGACCCGCCGTGCACCACCCCGGGTGAGCTCGCCGCGGCCGTGGCGGAGATGCCGGGGGCCCGCCCGCCGGAGCCGTCGTTCACCGCCACCCCGGCCTACCAGCACACCACCTACCAACAGGGCGCCTACGCCCAGCCGCCGACCCGCGGCGGCACCGGCGCCCGCCGGCTGGCCCCCGTGCCCCCGCCGCCCCCGCCACCGCTCCAGAGCCGGGCAGGTCGGGTGCTCAAGTGGGCCGTTTCGGCCCTGATCATCGCGGCCATCGGGCTGGGAAGCTGGCAGCTCGCGGACATCCTGCTGAAGGAAGAGGGCGAGTCCAGCGACTCGGGCCAGCACGAGGACGACAAGAACGCGCAGCGCCCGCCGAAGCCCGCGCCCAAGCCGCTGGCCATCGAGGACGCCAGCGAGTTCTCACCGCTGGACACCCCGCTGGCCCCCGAGCGCGTCGGCGCCGCCATCGACAAGCAGCCCGGCACCGCCTGGATCACCAAGCGCTACGAGGGCTACGCCAACTTCGGCAACCTCAAGAACCGACTGGACGGCAGCGGCATCGTCGTCGACCTCGGCAGCCCCCAGGACGTGGCGGGCATCAACGTCGACTTCTACGCCCCCGGGCAGACCGTCGAGGTGCTGGCCGCCGACGCCGACGCGACGTCACCCAGCACGCTGTCGGACTTCCCGCAGAAGCTCAGCAAGCTCCAACGGGCCGACAACACTTTGGCCGCCACTCTCGACAAGCCGGTCCAGACCCGGTACGTACTGATCCACATCACCGAACTGCCCAGCGACGGCACCGCCGACGGGTACCGCGGGGGCATCTCGGAGATCAAGATCACGGGTTGATCCGCGTCCGGCGCGGCAGGCACGAGAGGGGGCTCCGGTGCAGAACGCCGCACACGGCGACGTGGACGACCGTGAGCTCCTCGCCCCCCCAGGGGCGGGCGGTGACGGGCCGCGGGTGGCCCGCGCCGGCCGGGGGGGGGGAGCGGGGCACCACACCGCGCCGCGCCGCGTCGACCACCACCGGAAGGCAGTTGTGAACGGTCTGTCCACCGTCC
>NZ_JBEHZD010000820.1:0-2484 GCF_040240285.1 Streptomyces sp. HSW2009
GGGGCCCGGGGGTCCCCCCCCCCCCGGGGCCCCCCCCGCCCCCCCCCCCCGCCGCCGCCGCCCGCCCCCCCCCCGGGCCCCCCCCCCCGCGCGCCCCCACGCCCCGGAAACGGGGCGCAGGGGCGCGAGGCGCGAGGGGACCGCAATGCACCGCACCGCGAAGGATCGCGGCGGTGGAACGGCGACGCGCGGCGGTCCGGCCCTCAGGCCGCCAGGTCGCGGTCCCGCCGCTTGTCGCTGACCTGGGGGACGGCCGGGCCGGCGGTGGGGTGCTGCTCGGTGGAGACAGTGACGCCGGTGGCCGGCCGGTGGCTGCGGCCACCGGCCGCCCGCACCAGCCAGCCGACCCGCGAGTCGGCCACCGCGCTGGCCAGCGGCGTCAGCAGCATCATGGCCAGCGGGGCGAGCAACAGCGCGACGGCCGTGCCGAGCGCGAAGCCACCCACCACGTCGGTCGGGTAGTGCACGCCCATGTAGACCCGGCAGAAGCCCGCGACCAGCGCGATGAACAGGGCGAAGACCCCGTACTTGCGGTTGACCATGAAGATCGCGACCGCGATGGCGGCGACGAGCGTGGCGTGGTCGCTGACGAACGAGTAGTCACTCTTGCCGTCCACCAGGGCCACCACCCGCTGGTGGTCCTTGAACGGGCGGGGCCGCTCCACGAAGTTGCGGATCGGGATGTTGGCCAACAGGGCGATGCCGGCGGCGAGCGGGGCCCACAGCAGGCCGGCGGTGGCGCTCGCCGCGTCACTGCGCTTGCGCGCGCTCCACCACGCGCCGAACAGCAGCGCGACCAGAGCGAAGACGACGCCGAACTCGCCGACGAACTCCATCACACGGTCGCACCAGTGCGGCGCGTCCCGTGCCCAGCCGTTGATGTCGTAGAGCAGGCTGACATCCGGGTTCGAGCCCTCCCTGACCTCTGCTGCCAAGGGGGACTCCACTGCGAGTCCAGCCATCTGCCGCGGCCCCTTATCTGTGTGCCCGTCACGCCCGTCGCTGCATGCAACTGGCCGCCCCCGCAGTCCTTCAACCCAGTCTGCTGCTATTCCACTCGAAGGAAACGCCTGTGTGGGGCAACACGTTCCACTCTCCACCCAACGATCACCAGGACGTTATCGAAGGGTGACCCATCGTCGCAGCTCAGAAAGTCGGCATCACGCAGGGTTCCGGCCACGCCACGCCCCGGAAAGTGCCCGTGATCGGCTTCCGCTCCGTTGCCCGAACCGGTCCGGGCAACGGCTGTCGACCGGTCAGGAGGCCGCCCGCTCCTGGGGGGTGGGGAGCGCATTCGCGCCATCTTTGGTGACCCGGGTCGCCCCGATGTAGTCCGGCGAATCGATGTCGTCGTAACGGATCACCGCGCCGGTGTACGGCGCATTGATCATCTTGCCGCCGCCGACGTAGATCCCGACGTGGTGGATGGACCGCGGGTCCTGGAGGTCGTACGCGAAGAAGACGAGGTCGCCCGGTTGGAGTTCGTCGCGACTGGGGTGCGGCCCGGCGTTCCACTGGTCGTTGGCGACGCGCGGCAACTTGATGCCGACGGTGGCGTACGCGGCCTTCGTCAGCCCCGAGCAGTCGAACCGCCCGTCCTGGTCCGGCGTCCCGTTGCCGCCCCACAGGTAGTCCTTGCCGAGTTGCTTCTGCGCGAAGTAGATCGCCGCAGCCGCCTGCTTGGACGCGGCCACCGGCCGGGTCGGCGCCGCGAAGCTCTTGGCCAGGGTGGTGATCCGCTGCACGTAGTTCTGCGTCTCGTTGTACGGCGGCACCCCGTTGTACTTGATCACGGCGTACGAACCGGCGTTGTAGGAGGCCAACATGTTGTGCGTGGGGTCGCCCGGCACGCCCTTGACGTACTTGGCGAGCGCGCAGTCGTACGCGGCGGCCGACGGGATCGCGTCCACCGGGTCCCAGATGTCCCGGTCGCCGTCGCCGTCGCCGTCCACCCCGTACGCGTCCCAGGTGCCGGGGATGAACTGCGCGAGACCGCGCGCGTTGGCCGGGCTCACGGCCTTCGGGTTCCAGCCGCTCTCCTGGTAGAGCTGCGCGGCGAGGAGCGCCGGGTTGATGGCCGGGCAGCGGTTGCCGTGCTCCTCCACCAACCTCACGTACTCCGCCGGCACGGAACCCTCCACGAGCCGCACGGAACCGCCCGAGCCGCCGCCCGGGAGCTTGCTCGCGACCATGTACGTGGCCAGGACGAGCAGGGCGACGAGGGAAAAGGACAGCCCCATACCGATGCTGACAGCGAGCCAGGCCTTCTTGCGCACCGGGCCATCCTCCCCCATCCGGCGGTCACATGGACATGATGGGCACGGTACGACGACGCCCGCCACCTTGGCGAGAGGGCGTCTGACGTCCACCGATGCACGGCGGGAGCACACGGCGGAGGCATGCGTCACACGGGCGGGGGGGGCCCCCCCCCGGCCCGGGGGCCCCCCCCCCCCCCCGGGGGGCGCCCCCCCCCCCCCCCCCCCC
>NZ_JBEHZD010000821.1:0-2475 GCF_040240285.1 Streptomyces sp. HSW2009
CCCCCCCCGCCCCCGGCCGGGGGGGGGGGGGTGGTGGGGGGGGGGGGGGGGGGGGTGCCCTGGGGGGGGGGGGGGGGGGGGGGCGGGCCCCCCCGGGGGGGGGGCCCCCGGGGCCGGGGGGGCGGGGGGGGGGGGGGGGCCGGGCGGGGGGCGCGCCGCGGCCTGCCGGTACCCGGTCGGTGCTGGACGGTGGCCTCGCGCAGTTGCTCCCCGGCTCCGCGGAAGAGGTGCTGGAAGACCGAGCCGCCCGTGGTGGCCACGATGCTGACCACACCGGCGCCGATGATGGTCCCGTACACGCCAAGTCGGGAGGCGAGTACGGCGGCGGCCACCGCCGCGAGGGCACTTCCGGCTACCTGAGCGACACTCAGTTCGAGTCGCTCCTTCTGCTCTTTTGCCTCACTTTCAGGTGTGTCGCGCATCTCCCGCCTCTGGTCACAGTTCGATCCGCCTTGCCTAGAGAAGTGACATTTGGGCGAAGCAGGTAGTTCCACTTCCGTCGATTCTGTGAAACTCGCCACCTGAGCGCCCGATCAGGTGGGTTTTGCGGCCCTTCAACTCCCTTGGCCTACGACAACTTCGATGGCGCGGCGGTCCTCTCACATGGCCCAAATGGAGTACTGTTGCGAATCCTGGCCTCGTGATCCCGTCCGGCCGCCCGGACCGAGCGGGAGAAGCCAGTGGCGCCAACTCGACCGGTGGCGCCGCGACATGGCATGGCGCGTAGTGCACAGAGTGATTTATCGTCACTTTGCGTCGTAAACACGTCACCGTGCCATAACGGCGGATCAGAGCCTAGGCTCGACACGCCAGGCAACTTGGCAATGCTGTGGCAGGCTGCACCCCGGGCAGGCCACACTCATCTAGCGGGAGAACGGCAGCGACGCACGTGACGTCGGCAGGCACCACCCGGGAGGTCCCCATGCCCGAACTGCGTGTCGTGGCCGTCAGCAACGACGGCACACGGCTGGTGCTCAAGGCTGCGGACAGCACGGAGTACACGCTCCCGATCGACGAGCGGCTGCGTGCCGCTGTGCGCAACGACCGCGCCCGGCTCGGCCAGATCGAGATCGAGGTCGAGAGCCATCTGCGGCCCCGTGACATCCAGGCTCGGATAAGAGCAGGCGCATCGGCCGAAGAGGTCGCCCAGCTCGCGGGCATCCCCGTGGAGCGGGTGCGTCGGTTCGAAGGCCCGGTGCTCGCGGAGCGTGCGTTCATGGCCGAGCGCGCCCGTAAGACGCCCGTGCGCCGCCCCGGCGAGAACACCGGCCCCCAGCTCGGCGAGGCCGTCGCCGAGCGGCTGCTGCTGCGCGGGGCCGACAAGGACGCCACCCAGTGGGACTCCTGGCGGCGCGACGACGGCACCTGGGAGGTGCTGCTCGTCTACCGCGTCGCGGGCGAGACCCACACCGCGAGCTGGACCTACGACCCGCCCCGCCGGCTGGTGCAGGCCGTGGACGAAGAAGCCAGGTCGCTGATCGGGGAGGCGGACGACACCCCGGAGCCGAGCTTCCCGTTCGTACCGCGCATCGCCCGGCTGCCGCGCGACCGGCCGCTGGACCGCACGCCGGTGCGCACCGCGCCCGGCGAGCGCGGCCCCGGCCCCGATGACGTGGAAGCGGTGTCCGCAGCGCTGGAGGAGGCGCCGCCCGAGCGGGACTCGCTGACCAGCCTGTTGGAGGCGGTACCCAGCTTCCGGGGCGACATGATCGTGCCCGATCCGGTGCAGCCGCCCCGACCGCCGGACGAGCCCGTCGAAGAGGTGGAGGCGGTGGAGCCGCCGGCGCCGGCAGCGAGCGCCGGTTCGGCGTACGCGGACGTGCTGATGCCTCGTTCGGGGGCGGGCCACCGCGACCGGTTGACCGGAACGACGGACCGGCAGGCCGAGGCGGACGGCGTCCGCCCCGGGCGGCGGGCAGCGGTGCCGAGCTGGGACGAGATCGTTTTCGGCACCCGCCGCAAGAAGCAGGAATAGCGACAGCGAGCGGCGCGGCAGGGCGGAGGTTCGACCATGACCACCGCGCGCCGCCGTGCCGCACCGTCCGTCGATGCGCCCCCCGCGGGCGACACCGCGCCCCACCGGCCCCGTGCCCGTGGGGCGCTTCGGTGTTTTCGGAGCGGAGCGGCGGTGGGTTTCGTGGGGGCGGTCCCTGTGTATGCGGCCCCTGCGCGTGTGGCCTCTGCGCACGCGGTGCGTTCGGGGTACGGGAGGCGGCGGGCGGTCGGTGGTCCGGGGCGGCGGGTCCGCGCGGCCGGCGACACCCGCGACTCGGCGGCTGACGCCCGCGGCTCGCCCCGGGCCGAGTGGCCCGTGGGGCGGCGGCGGGCGGCGGCGATCCGGCGGCCGGGCGGGTGGGAGTCTGGCGCCGACCATGGGCGGCCCGTCCGGTGGTGGGCCGCCCGCCGGCCCGGGTGCGTCACGCCGGGGGGGTGGCATTTAGACAAAAACGCGCCCCCCACACCGGCGACGAGGGG
>NZ_JBEHZD010000822.1:0-2474 GCF_040240285.1 Streptomyces sp. HSW2009
GGGGGGGGGGGGGGGGGGGGGGGGGGGGGGGGGGGGGGGGGGGGGGGGGGGGGGGGGGGGCGCGCCCCCCGCCGACGGGCGGCCTAACTGCCGCCCGCATACGGTCAGTTGACCTTGATCTCGTTGTAGACCGGGACGCTGAAGGCGTTGAGCCGTACGTCGCTGAGTCGGTCCGAGTAGCCGGCGTTGCCGTTCTGGTACCAGAGCGGGATGCCCGGCATGTCCTTCGCGAGCACCTTCTCGGCGTCCTGGAAGGTGGCGACGGCCTTGGCCTGGTCGGACTCGGCGTTGGCCCGGTCGACCAGGTCGTCGAACTCCTTGCTGCTGTACTCCCCGTCGTTGGACGAGGCGTTGGTGTAGAACATCGGCTGGAGGAAGTTCTGGATCAGCGGGTAGTCCATCTGCCAGCCGGCCCGGAACGGACCGCGCATCTGCCGGTCGGTGATCTTGTTCCGGAAGTCGGCGAAGGTGCCGATGGAGGTGCCGACGCAGGCGTTCTCCTTGTCCAGCGCGTTGTTGATGCTGTTGCACACCGCGTCCACCCAGTCCTTGTGCGAGCCGGTGTCCGCGTTGTACGTGATCGTCATCTTGCCGCCGGGCAGCCCGCCGCCCTCCTCGATGAGCTGCTTGGCCTTCTTCGGGTCGTACACGCATGCCTCGCCGCACAGCCCGGACTTGTAGCCGCCTTCCGCGCCGAGCACGGGCGAGGTCCAGTCGGTGGCCGGGGTGCGGGTCTTCTCGAAGATCCGCTCGGTGATCTGCGCGCGGTCGATGGCCATCGACAGACCGCGCCGCACCTTGTCCGAATCGGCCTTGTTCCACCGCTTGTCGTACATCGGGAAGGTCAGCGTCTGGATGATGCCGGCCGGCTGGTTGATGTACCGGTCGCCCAGGTCCTGCTTGACGTTCTTGAGCTGGGCGGCGGGGATGTCGTCGGCCAGGTCCAGGTTGCCGCCCTGGAGGTCGGTGTAGGCGGTGCCGACGTCGGTGTACACGCGCAGTTCGACGCCACCGTTCTGCGCCTTGTCCGGCCCGGAGTACTTGTCCCACTTCTTGAGCTTCATGGCCGAGCCCTTCTTGTACGAGCCGACCATGTACGGGCCGTTGCCGACGGGCTTGCTGATCCAGCCGTCGTGGTCGTCGAAGAAGGCGCGGGGCAGCGGGGCGAACGCGGCGTACCCGAGCGTCTGCGGCCAGGTGGAGAACTTCTGGGTGAGCGCGACGGTGAAGGTGGTGTCGTCCTTCACGCGCAGTCCGGAGAGGGTCTTGGCGGTGACCTTGCCCGAGGTCGGGTGGACCTTGTCGTAGCCCTGGATGTACTCGAAGAAGTAGGCGTTCTTCTGCTTGTTGTCGAGCAGCGCGCCGTAGTTCCAGGCGTCCACGAAGGACTTGGCCGTCACCTTCTCGCCGTTGCTGAAGGTCCAACCCTTCTTGATGGTGACGGTGTAGTTCTGCGCGTCCTTGGTCTCGATCTTCTCGGCCAGCATGTCCTGGGCCTTGCCGGTCTTCGGGTCGTACCGCTTGAGCCCGCGGAAGATCATGTCCAGCACCTTGCCGCCCTGGACCTCGTTGGTGTTCGCGGGCTCCAGCGGGTTCTGCGGGTCACCCCAGGACGCCCGCACGGTGCCTGACCCGTCACCACCCCCACCACCGCTGTCCCCGCCACCGCCACAACCGGTCGCCACCAGGGCGATGGTCAGCCCACACCCCGCCCACGTGGCACGCCTGACTCCGCGCATGGCGTCCTCCTCAAGGTCCCGGACCACACTTAGGACCCGAAAACACCCCCAACGATCTTCAACCGCACGCCGGGGGGAGCCATCCGGGGTGGGGGTGGGCCATCCGGGTGGGGGGTGGGCCGGGCGCGGCGCGCCCGCGCCAGTCCGGCGAAGTCGCGCCGAGGTCCCGGGCCGCTCCTGCGGAGTCGCGTGCAAGGGCCGGGCCCGGCCGCGCGCCACGGCTGCCGCGCGCCACGGCCGAGCCCCCGTCATGGCCCCACGCTCCCGCCCCGCCGCCCCGCCGCCTACTGCTGGGTGCAGCCGCGGTCGCCCGTCGTGCGCAGGATGCAGGCCGTGGCGGCCTTCGCGGAACGTACGGGCACCATCGAGGTGTAGGCGTCGCCGTCGGCGTCCGCCTCGGCGCGGCGCTCCGCGCCCCCCGCGTCGCCCCGGATGCGCACCTCGTCCCCGGCGCCCGCCCGGGCCATCCGGGCCCAGGCGGCGGCGCAGACCTTGCTGTACCGCACCTCCATGTAGGCGGGTCCGACCATCGCGTCGGTGACGGTGGTGGCGTGCGAGCCGCCGCAGCCCATCGCCTCCGGGTCCTTGCCGCCGCACGCGGCGCCCGTGCAGCGCACCCCGTCGGGCAACTGCACGGTGGGCGAGGGCGACGCCGCGGGCTTCTTCCGCCCGCCGTCGCCGAGGCGCAGGTCGAAGACGAGCACCGCGCCGGCGACCATCAGCAGGGCCCCGACG
>NZ_JBEHZD010000823.1:0-2473 GCF_040240285.1 Streptomyces sp. HSW2009
CGCCAGGGACTCGAACCCCGGACCCGCTGATTAAGAGTCAGCTGCTCTAACCAACTGAGCTAGCGGCGCTCGCTGACATCGAAAATCTTACCCGACGCTGGAGCGTGCTTTCGACCGCGTTTCCGCCGGTCGCCGCCACGGCGCCGCTGGTGGGGCCCGCCGGGGCCGTCGGCGCGGGAATCGGCCGGCCCCGCGCCCGGCCCGGACGAGGGGTGCCTGCGAGGGGTGCGTACGGGGTGGGGGTGGAGGCGGGCGGGAGGGGTGCGCCGGATGGGGGCCGGCCGTACGGGCGGGCCGCACTCCTTGGAATTCCCGGATTCCGCGGATTCTGCGAGATCGCTCGGCGCCGGCCCGCTGACTGCGTTCCGCCGGTCGAGTTCTGTGGGCCGCGTGGTCGGGTTCTGGCTTTCCTTCGGTGGTCGCGTTCGACGGCTGGCCTTTTCTTCTGTGACGGGGAACATGTCCGCTGGTTGGGGCGGTCCAGCCCGTCCGCATTCTTTGGCCCTGTGGGCATCCGGACTCGCGCCCGGTTCTTCCCGCGGGGTGCGGATCGGGTGCGGTGCATTCGATGCCGTGCAGGGCATGAGTTCGTGATTGACATCAGTTGCCCCGTCAACATGCGATATGTCCGAGTGGTTGAGAGGCTGAGGTGCCGCCAGCCGTGCGGCGAGATGTTCTTCGGCCCGGAAGGAATGGATATGTCAGCGCCGATATTCGAGGCGTACCAGCCGCCGACCGACTGCCCGTGCGCCGGCTGCGTCGAGTACCGCCGGACGCAGCCGCACCGGGCGCCACTGCGCGCCGGTGGCCATCCGGCCGCGCACGGCGTGCGCCGGGCCGCGGTCTGGGTGGCCGCGGCCGGGGCGGTGCTCGGCGGCACCGGACAGGAGGCCGTCGCGGCCGACCGCGCCGCCGGCCGGGCCCCGGCGGACGAGCCCGCCGCCGCGTTATGGGGCGCGGCCGGGGAGCCGCTGCGACCAGCCGTGGGCGAGCTCCTCACGGTCGGGGAACCGGTGGCGCCGGCCGCGGATGCGCTGGTCAGGGACGGAGAAGCGGCAGAGTCGGCCGTGGACGCGCGGGCCGGGGCCGACCTGCCGCAGGGTGATCCGGGCCCGCCCAGCAGGGGTGTCGGCAGCGGCGTCGGCGTCGGGGTCTACGTGGATACCGAACGGCCGCCCGGGCCGTTCGCCGCCGCGGTCGCCCCCCGCACCAGCACCCGCGCCGAGATCCTGGAGCGCGCCCAGCGCTGGGTGGACCTGCGGATGCCGTACAGCATGGACGACTACGCCGCCGACGGATACCGGCAGGATTGTTCGGGCTTCATCGCCATGGCCTGGAACCTGGGCAGCAACCAGTGGACCGGTAGTCTCCCCGCCTTTGCCGAACGGATTTCCCGGGACGAACTCAGGCCCGGCGACATGCTGCTCTTCCACGACCCGGCGAGCGCCACCGATTCCCATGTGACGCTCTTCGGCGGCTGGCTCGACGACGCCGAGAGCCAGTATCTCGCCTATGAACAGACCCGCCCGCACACCATCAAACGGGCGACGCCGTACGCCTATTGGAATAACTCCAGCAAATACCTGGCGTACCGCTATCGGGGCGTACGCGAGGGTGGCAGCCCGGGAACTTTGGACCGTGCTCAGCAGGGTCACGCCTTTCCCGGTTCCCGCTACTTCCGACCCGGCCGGAGCAATGCCCATGTGACCCGGCTCGGCCGGCAATTGGTGCGCAAGGGCTTCGACCGGCACTACGCGCGGGGCCCCGGCCGCCGCTGGTCGGAGAGCGACCGCCGCAACGTCGAGGCGTTCCAACGCGCCCAGGGCTGGCGGGGCGCCGACGCCAACGGCTACCCGAGCCCGGAGACCTGGCGCCGCCTCTTCTCCTGAGCCCGCGCCCGCCCCGGCCCCGGTCGCCCGTGTGTGGGTACGGGCCGTCGGCCGAGTGGGTGACGCCGCCGGTGACCGACGGGCTGGGGCGATCGACGGCGCACGGCGCGGCGGGCGTGAGGCGTGCGCAACGGGTGCCGAGCAGTGGGGCAGTGGGGGCTGACGGGGCTGGGGGAGTGGGCTGGCAGATGAGCGACGGAGAGGGCGATGAGGTCCAACGAATCCACGGCACGGCCGATCGGGCAGCCGGCGACGGCCACGGTTCCGGCGACGGTCACGGTTCCGGTGGCGGCGAGTACGACATCGGGTGCGGCGCCGGCGGCGAGCGCGCAACCGGGTGCGACGCCGCGTACGGGCATACCGAGTACGGGCATACCGCGTACGGGCATGACGCGCACAGGCATGACGCGCACAGGCGCGTCGCGTACGGGTCCGGCGCGTACCGGCACGGTTCCGGCGGTGGGCTCCGGCGCCGGAACCGGCCCCGTACCTGAGCGGGACGCTGCGGGGGAAGGCGTGTGGAGGGGCGCCGCACGGGCCGTCGTCCCGGGCGGCCGGCCGGATGAGCCCCGGGAGCCGGCCCC
>NZ_JBEHZD010000824.1:0-2457 GCF_040240285.1 Streptomyces sp. HSW2009
CCACGGCCGTCGCCGGGCCCGGCCCCCGCGGCCACCGGTTGGTCGCCAGTGGAGCGTCCGTCGGCCGGCTGGCCCGTACCGACCGCACGGCCGGCACCGGCTGGACCTGCACCGGTTGCCGAGCCCGCACCGGTCGCAGATCCCGTACCGGCCGGCCAGCCGACGTCGCCCGGGTGCGCGGGGTGCGCGGGGTGCGCAGGACGGTCAGGGCGACCGGAGCGATCAGGGCGACCGGGATGTGCGGGCTGACCCGCGCGGTCGGGGTGGTCGGGATGGTGTGGGTGATCCTGGTCCGCGGGGCGGTCCGCCGGGTCGTGCGGGGCGGTGTCCGGCGCGTCGTCGTGCGGCCCCGCGGCGCCCTCGCCGCACGGCACGCTCAACTCGCCGATCACCACCCCGTCGCTGTCGTCGACCAGCAGGTCGAGCCGGTGGTCGCAGCCGTCGAGCACGGTGCGGGCGGCCCGCACCGCGTCGGTCGGGATGCCGAGGGCGCTGGCGAGCCGGACCGCGGCCGGCGGCCCGACCGGGACCATCGCCAGCGGCGTGGTGGCCAGCGTCCGCTCCCGGTGCAACAGCGTCACCACCCGCAGCAGCGCGCGGTCATCGCCCACCACCACGGGCCGTCTGCTGCCCCGGCGGGCCAGCGCCCGGGTGAGCTCGTCGGGTCCGTCCGGCAGGCAGATCTTGGTGGTCGCCCGCGCGCACAGCACGTCCTTGGCGATCCGTACGGACTCCCCGTCGGCGCGCCGGGCGCCCGGGTCGATGATCATGAGCAGCGGTGGCGTTGCGCTCACGCGGGGCTCTGGAGCCGACACCTCGGTCCTTCCTCAGGTAGCATCTCGGTGCAAGAGCCCCTTGCGCTATTGCGCCAGGGGCTTGGTCTATTCCGGGGCACCGGTCCGACGGCTCTGCCGGCGGGGACGCGATGACGCGCACCGCCACGCACGTGGGACATGCCCCGCCCGGAAGGGGTGTACGCCTGTGCCCGCACTCGTGCTGCTCGGTGCTCAGTGGGGTGATGAAGGCAAGGGAAAGGCCACCGACCTGCTCGGTGGCTCGGTGGATTACGTGGTGCGCTACCAGGGCGGTAACAACGCCGGTCACACCGTCGTCGTCGGTGACCAGAAGTACGCGCTGCACCTGCTCCCTTCCGGAATCCTCTCCCCCAGCTGCACACCGGTCATCGGCAACGGCGTCGTCGTGGACCCGGCGGTCCTGCTCTCCGAGCTGAGCGGGCTGAACGACCGCGGCGTCGACACGTCCAAGCTCTTGATCAGCGGTAACGCCCATCTGATCACGCCGTACCACCAGACCATCGACAAGGTCACCGAGCGCTTCCTCGGCAAGCGGAAGATCGGCACCACCGGGCGCGGCATCGGCCCGGCGTACGCGGACAAGATCAACCGGGTGGGCATCCGGGTCCAGGACCTCTTCGACGAGTCGATCCTGATCCAGAAGGTCGAAGCGGCCCTGCACGACAAGAACCAGATACTGGTCAAGCTCTTCAACCGGCGGGCCATCGGCACCGACCAGGTGGTGGAGGAGTACCTGGGCTACGCGGCGCAGATCAAGGACTACGTGGCCGACACCACGCTGATCCTCAACAACGCCATCGACGAGGGCAAGGTCGTCCTCTTCGAGGGCGGCCAGGGCACGCTGCTCGACGTGGACCACGGCACGTACCCCTTCGTGACCTCCTCCAACCCGACCGCCGGCGGCGCCTGCACCGGCTCGGGCGTGGGTCCCACCAAGATCAGCCGGGTGATCGGCATCCTGAAGGCGTACACCACGCGGGTGGGCGCCGGACCGTTCCCGACCGAGCTGCTCGACGCGGACGGCGAGGCGCTGCGCACCATCGGCGGCGAGCGCGGCGTGACCACCGGTCGCGACCGGCGCTGCGGCTGGTTCGACGCGGTCATCGCGCGGTACGCGACGCGCGTCAACGGCCTCACCGACTTCTTCCTGACCAAGCTCGACGTGCTCACCGGCTGGGAGCAGATCCCGGTCTGCGTGGCGTACGAGGTCGACGGCAAGCGGGTCGACGAGCTGCCGTACAGCCAGAGCGACTTCCACCACGCCAAGCCCATCTACGAGAACCTGCCGGGCTGGTCGGAGGACATCACCAAGGCCAAGACCTTCGGTGACCTGCCGAAGAACGCGCAGGCGTACGTGAAGGCGCTGGAGCAGATGTCCGGGGCGCCGATCTCGGCGATCGGCGTCGGCCCGGGCCGGGACGAGACGATTCAGGTCAACTCCTTCCTCTGAGCCGCAGGCCTGTACGGGCCCGCTGGGCCGCAGGGGCCGCACGGCCCGCACGGGCCGCATACGAGCGCCGGGTGCGCCGTCCCGATCGGGGACGGCCGCCCGGCGCGCGTGCGGGTGCCCCGGCGCCGCCCGGGCTGTCTGGTTTACCCATCGCCGAGCCCCCGCGCCGGGCGCCGGGGGGGGGGGGGGGGG
>NZ_JBEHZD010000825.1:0-2451 GCF_040240285.1 Streptomyces sp. HSW2009
GGGGGGGGGGGGCGGCCCCCGGGCGGGGGGGGCGGGGGGGGGGGGCGCCCCCCCCCCCCCGCCCCCCGCCCCCCCCCCCCCGCCGCGGGGGGGGGCCCCCGCCGGCCAGCATGTGGACGCGGCCCCGCGGGCGCCGGCCGGGCGGGCGGTAGCTTCGACGGGCGCCGCCGGCCGGGAGCGGGCGGGGCGCCGGCCGGGCCGACCCCGGAGCCGGGCCCAACCGCCGCCGCTCACCGGCGGTCGGGCGTGCGAGTGGCGCGCGGTAGCCTTCAGCGGCAGGCGCAGCAGGCGGCGGACCGGTACGGAGGAGCCACGGCGATGGCGGAACACACCAGCTCAAGCATCACGATCGAGGCGGCCCCTGCCGACGTGATGGGGGTGATCGCCGACTTCGACCGCTACCCCGAGTGGACCGGGGAGGTCAAGGAGGCCGAGGTGCTCGCCACCGACCCGCAGGGCCGCGCCGAACAGGTCAGGCTGCTCCTGGACGCCGGCGCCATCAAGGACGACCACACCCTGGCCTACACCTGGCTCGGCGAGCGCGAGGTGAGCTGGTCGCTGGTCAAGTCGCAGATGCTGCGCTCGCTCGACGGCTCCTACCGGCTCGACCCGGTCGACGGCGGCGCCCGCACCGAGGTCACCTACCAGCTCACCGTGGACGTCAAGATCCCCATGCTGGGCATGATCAAGCGCAAGGCCGAGAAGGTCATCATCGACCGGGCGCTGGCCGGGTTGAAGAAGCGCGTGGAGACCGGCGCGCCCGCCTGATCGCCATGCGTACCGTCCTGATCACCGGCGCCGCGGGCAGCGGGCGCAGCACCGTCGCCGCCGCCACCGCGCTCGCCGCGGCCCGCGCCGGCCACCGCACGCTGCTGCTGAGCACCGACCGCAGCGGCACCATCGGGCGCGTCCTCGGCCAACCGCTGCCCGCCCCGGCGGCCACCACCGACGCCGTGCGCTCGCCCTGCACCAGGCCCGTCGAGGTGGCGGGTGGACTGTGGGCGGCGCGGCTGGCCACCGCCGAGTACTTCCGCAGCGAACTCGCCGACCTCCAGGAGCGCGCCCGCGGCGTCCTCGACTTCCTCGGCGCCCACCCGGGGGCCGCCGAGGAGGCCACCGAACTGCCCGGGGCCGACGCGCTCACGCTGCTCGCCGCGGTCCGTGCCGCCCACCGCGCGACGGCCGCGCCGCACGCCGGGCCCACCGGGGCGGCGGCGCCGCGCTGGGACGCGCTCGTCGTCGACCTGCCGCCGGCCACCGAGACCGTCCACCTGCTCGCCCTGCCCGACCAGCTCGGCCGCTACCTGCGCCGGCTGTTGCCGGCCGAACGCCAGGCCGCCCGCGCCCTGCACCCCATGCTCGCCCAGCTCACCGGCGTGCCCATGCCGGCACAGCGGCTGTACGAGACCTCAGCGCAGTGGCAGCAGGAGCTCACCGCCGTACAGCAGCTCATCGACGCCGACGCGCTGACCGTACGACTGGTGGTCGACCCCGGGCCGCTGGCCGCGCGGGCGCTGCGCACCGTCAGGGCCGGGCTCGCCCTGCACGGCGCCCGGGTCGACGCGCTGATCGCCAACCGGCTGCTGCCCACCGGCTCCGCCGACCCGTGGCTGACCGCGGCCTCGGGCCAGCAGCAGACCGCGCTCAAGGAACTGAAGGAACTGAACGAGCCGGTGGGTGCTGAGGAGCCGCGCGAGCCGTACGCGCCGGCCGCTGGCCCCGTACCGCAGCCGGCCGGTGACCACCCGCGCGCGGCCCGAGCTGCCGGGTCGCGCGCGCCCGCCTTCCAGGAGTTGCCGCACCTCGGGCGCGATCCGCAGGGCCTGGCCGACCTCGCCGTGCTCGCCGACGCCGTCGGGCCGCTGGACGCGCGCCGGGACGGGCCGGCCGCCGAGCCGTGGACCGTCGAGGACCGGCTGGCCGACGACGGGCTGCTGGTGTGGCGGCTGCCGCTGCCCGGGGCCGACCGGGACGACCTCGACCTGGTGCGGCGCGGCGACGAACTGGTGGTTACCGTGGGGCCGTTCCGCCGGGTGCTGCCGCTGCCGTCGGCGCTGCGCCGGTGCACCGTCGCCGGCGCGGGGCTCCACGAGGGCGCCCTCCAGGTGCGCTTCGCCCCCGATCCCGGGCTGTGGCCCCGCGGGCACTGAACGCCGCACCGCCGTTCGGGTACCGTCGAATGAGCCGACCAGATGAGGCCGGGCCGATCGCGCCGGACGGGGCCGATCGGTCGGCCACAGCGCAGGAGCCCGCCATGAGCGATGCCACCGAGCGCCCGGACGCCGCCGACGGCGCGACCGGGCCCGCCACCGAATCCGGCCGGGCCGGTGCGGAGGGCGCCGACCGCCCCGCCGCCGGCCGTGGGGGGGGCCCCGCCCGGGGCGGCCGGTGGGGTATTAACATATCCGAGCCCCCCAGCCGGGCGGCGGGGGGGGTGGGGGGGGTGGGGGG
>NZ_JBEHZD010000826.1:0-2449 GCF_040240285.1 Streptomyces sp. HSW2009
GGGGGGGCCGGGGGCGGCGGGGCCCCCCCCCCGGCCGGGGGGGGGGGGGGGGGGGGGGGGGGCCCGGCCCCCCCCCCCCCCCGGGGCGCCGGCCGACGACGGCGGGTGGCGGGCGCCGGCAGATGACGGGCGTACGGATGGGCGCGGGCGCCGGCCGGAGACGGAGTGGCCGGCTCCGTCACCCACTCGCCCGAGCACGATTGACGCGGCACCGAACAGCAGATACCTCGTAAGTGGGTTCAGCCCCATGCCCGTAGGACGCGAGCGCCACCACGCGCTCGTGCCACGGCCCAGTGCGAGGAGGCTGCATTGCCAGGTTTATCGGGTTTCACGCGGAGGCGGGCGAGGACGCGGGGCCGGGGAGGGCGTCGGCGTTGGTCCTCGCCCCGTGCGGCGGTGGTCGCCGCCTCCGTCGCCCTGCTCGTGCCCTTGGTCTCGACGGCTCCCACCGCCACGGCGGAACAGCAGGCGAGCGCCGGCCTTGAGCAGGCGTTCACGGATGCGGCGCGGCAGTACCAGGTCCCGCGCAGCGTCCTGCTCGGCGTCTCCTACCTGGAGTCCCGCTGGGACGGCCACCGCGGCGCGCCCAGCGTGGGCGGCGGCTACGGCCCCATGCACCTGACGGACGCGGTCACCGCGCTCGCCGCCGAGCACCCTTCCCGGCACGGTACGGAGGACCCGCGCGGCGATGACGCGCGTCCCGCGAAGCGGCCCGCCGCCGACCCGCCCCCGCCCACCGTGCGTGCGTTGCCGGCGCGGCTGCGGACCCTGGAGCGCGCCCAGCGCCTGACCGGCCTGCCGGCCCGCGCGCTGCGGGAGGACCCCGCCGCCAACGTGCGCGGGGGCGCGGCCCTCATCGCCGCCGCGCAGAAACGTCTCGGCTTGCCGCTCAGCAGCGATCCGGGACGCTGGTACGCGGCGGTGGCCGACTACTCGGGCGCCACCGACGCGACGTCTGCCGGGGCGTTCGCGGACGAGGTGTACTCGGTGATCCGCTCGGGCGCGAGCCGTACCACCGACTCGGGTGAGCGGGTCGCTCTGGACCGGCACCCGGGGGTGCGGCGGGACACGGCGGCGCTGCGGCGGCTCGCCCTGCCGCCCGGCGACCGGGCCCCGGGCGTCGAATGCCCGCGCGGCCTGTCCTGCGAGTCGGTGCCCGCGCCGTACCAGGAGCTGGGCGAGGACGACTACGGCAACCACGACAAGGCCGACCGGCCCCGCTCGCAGCGGGTCGACTACATCGTTGTGCACGACACGGAGGGCTACTGGGACACCGCGCTGAAGCTGGTGCAGGACCCGACGTACGTGTCGTGGCACTACACGCTGCGCGCCACGGACGGGCACATCGCACAGCACGTGCCAACCAAGGACATCGGCTGGCACGCGGGCAACTGGTACGTCAACGCCAAGTCGGTGGGGCTGGAGCACGAGGGCTTCCTGACGGCGCCGGACGCCTGGTACACGGAGGCGGTGTACCGGGCCTCCGCACGGCTGGCGCGCTATCTGGCGCAGCGGTACGACATTCCGCTGGACCGGCAGCACGTCCTGGGGCACGACAACGTGCCGGGGACGGTGACCTCCACCATCAGGGGCATGCACACCGACCCCGGCCCGTTCTGGGACTGGGCGCACTACTTCCGTCTGCTCGGTGCGCCGCTCGGGCCGACGGCGGGGCCGGGCGGCGGTCTGGTGACCATCAGGCCCGACTACGACCGGCACCGTCCGGACTACACCGACTGCGAGAAGCCGGGGCAGCCGTGCGCGCCGCACGGTTCGGGGGCGGTACGGCTGCACACCGCGCCCTCCGCCGACGCCCCGCTGGTGTCGGACGTCGGGTTGCGCCCGGACGGTTCGCCGTCGACGACCGGGGTCAACGACACCGGTGCCCGCGCCTCCACCGGCCAGCAGTTCGCGGTGGCCGGGCGCGAGGGCGACTGGACGGCGATCTGGTACCTGGGGCAGCGGGCCTGGTTCCACAATCCCGCGCGCCAGCCGACGGCCGTCAACGCCAAGGGGTGGGTGGTGACCCCGCGGCCCGGCCGGGAGGAGGTGCCGGTGTACGGCAGGGCCTATCCGGAGGCCGCGGCCTACCCCGAGGGCGTGCCGGTGCAGGAGGTGTCGCCGCTGCCGTACGCACTGCGCAAGGACCAGCGGTACGCGGTGGGGCTGCGGACCCGTGGCGAGTATCTGTGGGCCACCACCTTCGACCCGGCCGGACACAAGGTGGTGCGGGGCAAGGACGCGTACTACCAGATCCAGTTCGGGCACCGGGTGGCGTTCGTGCGGGCGGCTGATGTGACGGTGCGCCGCTCCGGGCGGTAGCCGCGACGGCGCGCGGCTGTGGCTGCCGCGGCGGCGCGCCGCCGGGTGCGGTCCCGGCCGGGCGTGGTAAACGCCGCGACCGGCGTGCGGCCACCGCGGATGTTCGAGCGCGGAAGGTGCCGCGTGC
>NZ_JBEHZD010000827.1:0-2449 GCF_040240285.1 Streptomyces sp. HSW2009
CCCCCCCGCCCCACCCCCCCCCCGGGCCCCCCCCCCGCCCCCCCCCCCCCCCCCCCCGCCGGCCCCGGGGGGGGCGGGGGGGGCCCCCGCCCGGGCTCTCCCTCGCCCTGGTCGGGTGTCTGCTGCTGCTCCTCGTCGCGCTGTTCGCCAGCGTGATGTACGGCAGCAAGCCGACCCCCGCGTCCGATGTGCTGGACGTCGTCACCGGGGGCGGTGACACCTACCTGCGCACCGTCGTCGAGAGCCGCTACCCGCGGACCGCGCTCGGCGTGCTGGCCGGGGTGTGCCTGGCCGTCGCCGGCACGCTGATGCAGGGCATCACCCGCAATCCGCTGGCCGAACCCGGGCTGCTCGGCATCAATGCGGGCGCGTCCGCGAGCATCGTCGCGGCCACTGCCTACTTCGGGGCCGCCGGGCAGCGCGAGACCATGTGGTGGGCGCTGCCCCGCGCGCTGCTCGCCGGGCTCGCCGTGTATGTGATCGGCACCGCCGGCGGCCGGACCGACCCGGTGCGGCTGGTGCTCGCGGGCGCGGTCCTCAGCGCCGTACTGGCCGCGTTCATCCAGGCCGTCACGCTCTCCGAACCGCGGGTCTTCGACACCTACCGCTACTGGGTGGTGGGTGCGCTGGGCGGGCGCGGCTTTGACGTGTTCTGGTCGGTGCTGCCGTTCGCCGGTGCCGGTCTGGTGGTGGCGCTGCTGCTCGGTCCGGGGCTGAACGCCATGGCCATGGGCGACGACAAGGCCACCTCGCTGGGGATCAGCCCGGCCCGGATCAAGGGCGCGGGGCTGCTCGCCGCGACGCTGCTGAGCGCGGCGGCGACCGCGGCGGTGGGCCCCATCGCCTTCGTCGGGCTTGCCGTGCCACACCTGGTGCGCGTGCTGGTCGGCGCCGACTTCCGGCTGCAACTGGCCTTCTCCGCGCTGGCCGGGCCGTCGCTGCTGCTCCTCGCCGACGTGCTCGGGCGGGTGCTGCTGCGGCCCCAGGAACTGATGGTGGGGGTCGTCACCGCCTGCATCGGGGCGCCCGCGCTGCTGATCGCGGTGCGTCGGATGAGGGGGACGTCATGACCGTGCGCCCGCTGGCACGACGCGCCGGCCCGCGCCGCAGGATGCTGCGGATGGGCCCCTGGATCGCGCTGCCCTTCCATCTGTCCGCCCTGGTGGTGGCGGTGTCGGCGCTGGTGCTGCTGGTCCTGGCCGGCGCCGCGACGCTCTCCCTGGGCCGGCTCGGCATCGCGCTGCCCGACCTGCCGGGCGCGGTACTCGGCGACGCCACCGGCAAGGACGCCTTCGTCTTCGACCGGCTGCGCGGCCCGCGGCTGAGCGTGGCCATCGCCACCGGCGCGGCCTTCGGCCTGTCCGGCGCGCTCTTCCAGTCCGTCACCCGCAACCCGCTGGGCAGCCCCGATGTGATCGGCCTGGGCTCCGGGGCCGGCGCGGGCGCGGCGATCGTCGCCCTGTTCCTGCCCGACGTGCTGCCGGTCTCGGTGGGCGCGCTGCTCGGCGCGCTGGTGGCGATGGGCCTGGTGTACGTGTCCACCGGCACCGGCTTCCGCAGCCCGGGCCGGCTGGTGGTGGCGGGCATCGGGGTCGCTGCGATGTCGACGGCCATCACCCAGTACGTGGTGTACGCCGTGGAGCGGGACAAGGCGAGCTCGCTGTCCGCGTACGTCAACGGCAGTCTGGCCGCCCGCTCCTGGGACGACGCGACGATCATCTGGACCGTCCTGCTGTGCGCGCTGCCGCTGGCCGCGCTGCTGGCCAGGCCACTGGCCATCGGCGAAATGGGCGACGACCTGTCCACCGGGCTCGGCGCCCGCCCCGGGCGGGCCAAGACCGCGGCGGTGCTGCTGTCCATCGTGCTGTCGGCCGGGGCGGTGAGCGTCGCGGGCCCGATCGCGTTCGTGTCGCTGACGGCGCCGCAGGTGGCCAAGCGGCTCACCCGCACCACCGGCCCGCAGTTGGTGGTCTCCACGCTGCTCGGCGCCCTGCTGCTGGTCGCCGCCGACCTCGCCGCCCAGCAACTGCCGCTCTTCGACGACCTGCCGGTTGGCCTGTACACCATGGCCGTCGGCGGCGCCTACCTCGGCTATCTGCTGGTACGGGAATGGCGGCGGCAGGCCGCGTGAGGTGGGGCCCGGCTTTGGCTGGGTCTTGGCCTTGGCCTTGGCTGGGTCTTGGCCTCGGCCTGGGCTGAGTCTTGGCTTTGGCGGGGCTGGCCGGCCGGCTGGCTGACTGGCTTGGTCGACTTGGTTGTCCCGCCTGGCGGGCGGGGTGCCTGGCCCGGCCGGCGGTCGCCCCGCGTCCGGGCGCCGTACGTCAGGAGTCGTAGCGGGGGCCCCCCCCCGGGGGGGGGGGCCGGGGCGGGGGGGAGCCGCCCTTTCGCCTCTGGCGCGAGGACCACCAGCCGCCGGCGGACCCCGGGGGCCGGACAGACGGAGGAGCAC
>NZ_JBEHZD010000828.1:0-2443 GCF_040240285.1 Streptomyces sp. HSW2009
CACGTGCACACCCGCCTCCCCGGGCCGCCGGCCCCGCCCCCCCCGCCCCGGGCCCCCCCGCCCCCCCCGCCCGGGCGGGGCCGCCCCGCCCCGCCCCCGCCCCCCCCCCCCGCGGCCAGTTGTGGCGCCCGCCCGCCGGCCCCGCGACCGACCCGGCCTTCGACAACCGGCTGCTCGCCCCGGCCATGGCGCGCTACGACGCGGCCCGGGCCGACGGCGACCCCGCGGCGATCGCCGAGGCCGAGCAGGCCATGCGCGCGTTGGTCGCCAGCCAGCTCCAACCGACCTGGGACGCGCTGTGGCACGGCATCGACCTGCTGCGGACGCTGCCGACCGGGGCGCGGGTCGGCGAGCGGTGGAAGCGCGACCGCTGGTCGTACACGGGGCACCGGGACCGGGTGCGGGCCGGCGAGCCGCCCCAGCCGAAGTGGGACGACGCGGTGACCGCGGCGCGCAAGCTGGCCGCGCGGGAAACCGCTCAGGCGCAGCTCGACGCGCACGAGGCACTGGACGATCCGCTGGTCATGGCGGCCAGACGGCTGTCCGGCGAGGCGTTCGCCGGGGCCGTGACGGCGGTGGAGATGGCGTACTCGGAGGCGAAGGTCCCGCGCCCGCGCCCGCTCGTCACGCTGGCCACCGACGACCGGCCGCTCCTCGACGAGGGGACCAAGCTCTACCGGGCGCTGGCTGGCGGCAAGACGCAGACGGCGGAGTTCGTGGCGTACGGCGGGCCCGAGCGGGACGGCGGCGCCGGGCCCGCCGAGGCGCTGACCCTGGTGGTGCGGCTCACCGGCGGCATGGGCCGGGGCAAGGTCCCCGAGGCCGGTACGGTGCCCGAGGCGGGCGACCGGGTGTGCTGGACCCTGTTCGAGCACGCGCCGCGCGGCGGGCCCGAACTGCCCGATCCGGAACAGACCCCGTGGACGCACGGCGGTCCGCCGCTGCACGCCGGTGCTCCGGTGACGGCCGTGGCCGCGGTCGCGGGGGACGGTGGTGCCGGTAGGCCCGGTGCCGGTGGGCCCGGTGCCGGTGGGCCCGGTGAAACAGGCGGAACCGACGGAATCAGTGGAGCCGACGGAATCGACAATTCCGCCCCGTTCGGCGCCGCCGCCGACACCATCGCCGAGGTCGGCAACCCGTCCGCCCCACCCCTGCCGCCCGCCTTCCTGCCCGACCCCGTGACCGACGAGGACTTCCTGTGAGCGACGCCGACGCCGCCGCCCCCGTCCGCCTCACCGGCCAGAGCGGTCCGGGCACCCCGACTGGTCCGAGCGGCCAGAGCCGCCCGGGCAGCGCGAGCGGCACCGCCCATCCCAGCCAGCGGACCGACGCCCGCCCCGCGACGGGCGGCACCGGCCCCCACGGCCCCAGCTCCCCCGGCCCCGGAACCGGCAGGTCCAACGGAGGCGCGAGGTTCGATCCGGGGGCCGCGGCTGCCGCGGCGACCGCGGCGATCCTGGCCGACACGGTGCACGGCACCGAGCGCGGCGTGGTGGTCGACTCACCGCCCGGTGCGGGCAAGTCCACGCTGGTGGTGCGCGCCGCCCGGGAGCTGGCCGCGGCCGGCCGGCCGCTGATGGTCGTCGCGCAGACCAATGCGCAGGTGGATGACTTGGTGCTGCGGCTGGCCGAGGCGGAGCCCGAACTGCCCGTCGGCCGGCTGCACAGCAGCGACCCGTCGGCGTACGATCCGGCGCTCGACGCCCTGCCCGCGGTCCGCACCTCCGCGAAGATCGCCGAGCTCAGCGGGCTCGACGTGGTGATCTCGACGGCCGCGAAGTGGGCGCACACCAAGAACGTCGAACCGTGGCAGCACGCCATCGTCGACGAGGCGTACCAGATGCGTTCCGATGCGCTGCTGGCCGTGGCGGGGCTCTTCGAGCGGGCGCTGTTCGTCGGTGACCCGGGGCAGCTCGACCCGTTCAGCGTGGTCGGCGCCGAGCAGTGGTCGGGCCTCGCCTACGACCCGTCGAGCAGCGCGGTCAGCACCCTCCTCGCGCACAACCCGCAGTTGCCGCAGCACCGGCTGCCCGTCTCCTGGCGGCTGCCCGCCTCCGCAGCCCCGCTGGTCTCGGACGCCTTCTATCCGTACACGCCCTTCCGCAGCGGCACCGGCCACGGCGACCGGCGGCTGTCGTTCGGCGTCGCGTCCGACGGGTCGGGCATCGACCGGGTGGTGGACGAGGCGGCGGAGTCCGGTTGGGGCCTGCTGGAACTGCCCGCCCGGCACACGCCGCGTACGGACCCGGAGGCGGTACGGGCGGTGGCCCTGGTGGTGCGCCGGCTGCTCGACCGCGGCGGGGCCGCGACCAGCGAGCGCGGCCCTGACCCGGTGCCCCTGACGGCGGCCCGGATAGCGGTCGGCACGGCCGAGCACCGTAAGACCTTGATTCGACATTCTTCTATGTTGACATTCATCGATCCAGGACACAACCTTGCATTG
>NZ_JBEHZD010000829.1:0-2439 GCF_040240285.1 Streptomyces sp. HSW2009
ATAATTTTTCGCGGCCGTACGGACGCCAGTAGCGTCTTGATGTGTATCGAGCCAGTCCCGTGTAGAAACATTCAGGTCATCGTCTGCTTTTAGTTTTCGTAGTTGAGGAGCCCATGATTCGTCAGCCTTCCTGGCCTCATCGACAGCCTGAGCGATTCGATTGGCGTAGGCTACGGCTTCACCACGGTTAGGGTTTGGATCTATATTCGATGCCTGATCGCGAAGAGCGCTCGCTGTGTCGTTCGCGTCGGCGGGAGGGGAGATTCCCGTGCTGGGCCCCTTACCTTGCGGAGAGCCTGAAACCGTGTCGCCTGGTGGCAACTTACCGTCGACCTCATGCCCTGCCGCCGGATAGGTAACCGAACCATCGGAGTTCACCCTGAAGCCGGCAGCCTGGGCACCTTCGACAGCTGTCAATAATTTCCTTTGAGCCGCAGACAGGTCCGCGGCTAGCGCATTGAGTGCCGTGGTGGCGAGTCCACACTCGATTTGAACGTAGTGAAAGTTATGCGACAGCTTCTGTAACTGTTCAACGGCCGCGTCCCTTGCCTCCCCATCCAGTAGGGAATACATTTTTGCGATGACGTGGTCCTGAAGACTTTTCTGAGTTGAGTCGGCCATGTCCCGAGCCGTGCGATACCTTTCGGCCGCGCGTTCAAAGTCTGCAATTTTGAGCTCTTTGAGGGTCGCGAAGTCCATCAGTCGCTATTCCTTCAATCCTTGCCGTCGGCTCCTGGAGTTTCTTTGTATTTATCCGTCATCCTCGCAAGCGCATGCTGAATGGCTTGATCGTTCTTGTAATGATCATTTCCGGCCTTTTCTAGCATGCTTTCCAGTTCGCCACACCTGGCGTTGATTCTGTCTAGATAACGTTTCCATGAGCTGGATAAGGACTGTTCGGCAGCGGCACTCTCCAGCCCATGCGTGCTCAGCTTCCCCTGCTCTAGATTGAGCGAAGAGGACCTGATGTTCCTGCGGAACTGGCCGACGGCATGTCCTGCCGCATTCCACGCGGCCTTATCGGATCTCACATCCCCTGCGCCGCCCGGGTTCCTTCCCCCGTCCTTCTCGGCGCTGGCGAGCCGGGTTCTGGAGTTATGTGCTGCCCCTTGCTTGGCTTGTGCCCACTCCTCTTCGAACGTTCCCACGCGACCCGCTCCCCCTAGTAATCACACTCGTAGAGGGCGTCATTCTAGGGAGAGTGCCTGGACGGGCGGAGGTGTCGGATCATTGATGGCTGATTATTAGCGGTCAGGCAGGCTCGCATAGCAAAGCGGCAGGTGGATTGGCGGCTCTTCCTGTCCTTAATCATCGGTTTGTCTTGGCCATCGAGGGCTACCGCCGCGCTCGTCGTCCGCTCCGAGCCGCGGGAACCCGGAGGGCCGGCCGGGTTCCCGCGGCGCCGACGGGAGAGATGTGGTCACCGTGCCGCGAGGCCATGGCCTCCGAGGCCAGAACGGTTCGGGATAGCCCACGGCCACGTCCGGCGTGACGGCGACATGATCCGACACCATGAGCAGGTCATACCCGAGCCCCTCGACCACCTGAGCCCACCCAGGCAACATACCGGGGTCGGTGCCGGGCCCGCCACGCCGGCGCCGAGGGCGAGACCTCTGACCGCGCGAGCAGCGGGCCCGCCTCTTTCCGGTGAGGTCCTACCTCACACGGTCTCTCCTTCGGGAACCTGATAACACGCCGAGCTGAGGGCCACGCTGATGATGGACTCCGGGGCCTTGGGGGCAGGATTCTTGCTCTCGTCGTACAGGTGGATCATCACTGTAAATTTCTTTCGACCGAAATCTGCGATCAGTTCGAGACTTCGGCTCTTGCTCGTATCCGGGCCATAGCTCCTGATGTTCCACCCCTTGCCGGGAAGCTTCTCCCTGAGGTTCTCCATGCCCTGCTTGAGGTCCTGGATAGGGGCATCCCAAATGGACCAGAAATAGATGATCCTGTAGTTCTTTTCCGGGTCCCTGCCGGCGCACTTTCCGGTGAAGGGCCCGGGCTCGGTCATCTTCCCCTTTACGCCGGCCACATTTAGAATTTCGCGAGATACCCGAATGGTCTCGTCTTCTGTATCAGAGACGCGGCGTACCTCGACCGGTGGCGCCGAATCGTCTTTTTCTGATAAATCGATCCAGAGTCCGCCTGCTAGAACTGTCGCGACCGCGAGTGCTGCGATGCCGGAGCGTGTGCGTATGGGTCGGAGTATGCGCGGCAAGTTAGTTAGCTTCTTGTTTTTTATGGTGGTCCTCCAGGGCTGATTGGGCCCGCATCGGTCGCGTGGCCCCGGTGGTCGATCTGTCACGTCTCACACGGTCTCCCCTTCGGGGACCTGGAAGCACGTTGAGGTAAGAGCCACGTTAATGATGGACTTCGGGGCCTTGGGGCCAGACCTCTTGCTCTTGTCGTAGAGGTGAATCACCGCCGTGAATTTAT
>NZ_JBEHZD010000083.1:0-19969 GCF_040240285.1 Streptomyces sp. HSW2009
CACCCCCCCCCCCCCCCCCCCCCCCCCCCCCCCCCCCCCCCCCCCCCCCCCCCCCCGGCCCCCCGCCGCGGCGCCCCCCCCCCCCCCCCCCCCCCGTCCGTCTGCCGTGTTCACCTGCCGTGCGGCGCCGGGGCGCTGGGCCACGGCGGTCAGCCGAGTGGTCGGCCGGAGCTCAGTCGGCCATCAGCCGAACCAACCCCCGTTGCCGCCGTTGTCGCCCGCGTCACCGCCCCCCCCCGGGCCGGTGCCCCCGCCGGGGTTGCCGACGAAGGTCGTCAGGTTGATCGCGGTGTCCTTCGGTACCTCGCTGCCGGCCCCGGGGTCGCTGACGACGACGATGGCGTCGTCGCTCTGCGGTCCGGTGATGCTGCCGACGCGCAGGCCCAGGCCGGCCAGTGTGGCGCGGGCCGCGCTCAGCTTCTGCTGGCTGAGGGCTGGCACCTGCACCGGCTTGTCCGTCTCCTGGTCGCCACCGTCGTCGCCGCCGTCACCCTCGTCGCCGCCGTCGTCCGCGGGCGCCTTGGCGATGGTCAGCGTGACCACGGACTCCGGGACCACCGGGGTGCCGCCGGTCGGGGTCTGGCTGATGACCGTGCCCGCCGGCTTGTCCGCGACCTCCTGCTCCTGCGTCTCGACCTTGAGCCCCTGGCCGGTCAGCAGTTGCTTGGCCTCGTCGGCGGACTTGCCGAGCACGTCCAGGACGGTGACCTGTGCCTTCTTCTTGGCCACGGTCAGCGTGACCTCGCTGCCCTTGCGGACCTTGGTGCCGCCGTCCGGGCTCTGGCTGAGGACCTTGCCCGGCTCCTGCTCGGACTCGGTCTCCTGGACGGTGACCGTGAACTCCTTCTCTTCAAGGAGCTTCTTGGCGTTGTCCACCTGCTTCTCGGTGACGTCGGGCACCTCGACCTTGGTGACCGCGAGGCCCTTCGACAGGAAGACCGTGACGGTGCCGTTCCGCTTCACCTCGGCGTCCGGGGTGAACTCGGGGGTCTGCTCGCACACCGTGCCCTTGGGTTCCTTGCAGAACTTCGGGTCCCCCTCCTCGACCTGGAAGTCACCGTTGTCGGCGGTCCGCTTGGCCTCGTCGAGGGTCTTGCCGACCAGGTTCGGCACGTCGACCATGTCGTCGTTCCGGTCGTTGCCGAACAGCGACTTGCCGATGAAGATCGCGCCCACCAGCACCAGGATCGCCGCGAGCACCAGCAGAACCGTCGAGGTGTGGTTCTTCTTCTCGCCGCGGTGCCGGTCGGGCCGCTCGTCGTAGCCGAAGCCGCCGTCGTCGTCCCTGGCCGGCGGCAGCATCGTGGTCTGCGCCGCGGCGTCCTGCGGCCTGAGCATGGCCGTCGGCTGATCGTCGCCGTAACCCACCGCGCCGAGCGCGGCCGTCGCGGCGACCGGCTGCCCGTCGAGCGCCGCCTCGATGTCGGCCCGCATCTCGTCCGCCGACTGGTAGCGGTAGTCCGGGTCCTTCACCAGCGCCCGCAGCACGATCGCGTCCATCTCGGGCGTGATCTCCGGGTCGTACGCGCTCGGCGGCTGCGGCTCCTCCCGTACGTGCTGGTAGGCGACGGCCACCGGCGAGTCGCCGACGAACGGGGGCCGCACCGTGAGGAGTTCGTACAGCAGGCAGCCGGTGGAGTACAGGTCGCTGCGCGCGTCCACCTGTTCGCCCTTGGCCTGCTCGGGCGAGAGGTACTGGGCGGTGCCGATCACGGCCGCGGTCTGCGTCATCGTCATGCCGGACTCGCCCATCGCACGGGCGATGCCGAAGTCCATCACCTTGACCTGGCCGGTGCGCGTCAACATGACGTTCGCCGGCTTGATGTCGCGGTGGACGATCTGGTTGCGGTGCGAGTACTCCAGCGCCTGGAGGATGCCGACGGTCATCTCCATCGACCGCTCCGGCAGCAACTTGCGCCCGGAGTGCAGCAGTTCGCGGAGGGTCGAGCCGTCCACGTACTCCATCACGATGTACGGGATCGAGACGCCGTCGACGTAGTCCTCGCCGGTGTCGTAGACCGCGACGATCGCGGGATGGTTGAGCGAGGCGGCCGACTGGGCCTCACGGCGGAACCGGGCCTGGAACGACGGGTCGCGCGCGAGGTCGACCCGTAGCGTCTTCACAGCGACGGTGCGGCCCAGGCGCGTGTCATGGGCGAGGTAGACCTCCGCCATGCCACCGCGGCCGAGCACCGAGCCCAGCTCGTACCGGCCGCCGAGGCGACGCGGCTCTTCCATAGCTTCTCCAGCCCTCTCCGTCATTCCCGACCGCACCGGTGTGGGGGCCCGGCGGTGTGCTGCTCGGCATACCGTACCCGGCGCGTCTCACGGGTCCTGGCCTCCACCGTGACCTGATATCCGACCGGTACCGCCTTGTGTAGAGATCCGGATCATCGAGGTGGCCTGAGTCACTTTTCGCTGTCGAGTACCGCCTTCATGACGGCCTTGGCGATCGGTGCCGCGAGCCCGCCGCCGGAGATGTCGTCGCGGGCCGCCTCGGAGTCCTCGACGACGACCGCGACCGCCACCGGCGATCCGTCCTCGCCCTTGGCGTAGGAGATGAACCAGGCGTACGGGTTCTTGCTGTTGGCCACGCCGTGCTGGGCGGTGCCGGTCTTGCCGCCGATGGTGACGCCGGGGATGCGGGCGTTGGTTCCGGTTCCCTTGGAGACGACGTTCTCCATCATGTCCTGGAGCTTGTGCGCCGTCTCCGACGAGATGGGACGCGACATCTCATCGGGCTTGGTCTGTTCGACCACGTTCAGGTTGGGCGCGCGCAGCTTGTCCACCATGTACGGCTTCATCAGCTTGCCGTCGTTGGCGATCGCCGCGGTGACCATGGCCATCTGGAGCGGGGTGGTGCGGTTGCTGGCCTGGCCGATGCCGGCCATCGCGTTCTGCGGCCGGTTGTCCTCCGGGTAGATGCTCGCGTCGGCGCGCACCGGGATGAAGACCTCTTCGTTGAAGCCGAACTTCTCGGCCTGCTCGATCATCTTCTCGTTGCCGAGGTCATCGCTGATCTTGCCGAAGACGGTGTTGCAGGAGACCTGGAGCGCCAGCTTGAGGCTGGCGTTCTTGCACGGGATGGGCCCCTCGTTCTTCAGCGGCTGGCCGGTCGTCAGCGGCAGCTTCCACGGCAGCGGCGACTTGGTCGGCTCGTCGATGCTGTCGTACAGGCCGTTCTCCAGCGCGGCGGCTGCGGTGACCACCTTGAACGTGGAGCCGGGCGGGTACGTCTGGCGCAGCGCCCGGTTGAGCATCGGGGTGTTCTTGTTGTTCTTCTCGTCCAGCCGCTTCCACTCCTCCTCGTCCTTCTTGGAGCCGCCGGCGATGTTGGACGGGTCGTAGCTGGGCGTGGAGGCCAGGGCGAGGATCTTGCCCGTACGCGGGTCGATCGCGGCGACCGCGCCCTTCTTGCCGCCCAGGCGCTCGAAGGCCGCCTTCTGAGCCTTCGGGTTCAGGGTGGTGATCACGTCGCCACCCTTCTTGCTCTTGCCCGTGATCATGTCGAGCGTGCGGTTGAAGAACAGCCGGTCGTCGTCCCCGGTGAGGATGCCGTCGTGGATGTTCTCCAACTGCGTGGAGCCGTAGACCTGCGAGGCGTAGCCGGTGACCGGCGCCCACATCTCGCCGTCGGTGTACGTCCGCTTGTACTTGAAGTCGGTCCCGTTGGTCTCCTTGGAACCGGTGATGGCCTTGCCGTCCACGATGATGTTGCCGCGCGGCTGGCTGTAGCGGGCGATCTCCACCCGGCGGTTGTGCTTGTGGTCGGCGAGTTCGTCGGCCTGGACGAACTGGATCCAGTTGTCGCGCACCAGCAGGGCGAGCACCAGCAGCCCGCAGAAGATCGCGATCCGGCGCAGGGGCTTGTTCACGGTCGGACCACCTGGGTCATCTCGGCGTCAGGAGAGGGTGCGGGGGCCGGCGCCGGCCGGCGGGCGGTGTCGCTGATCTTGATCAGAATGGCGATCAGCGCCCAGTTGGCCATCACGGACGAACCACCAGCCGCCAGGAAGGGCATGGTCATACCGGTCAGCGGGATCAACCCCATCACACCGCCGGCGACGACGAAGATCTGGATGCCGAAGGCCGCCGACAGGCCGATCGCCAGCAGCTTCCCGAACGGGTCGCGGGCGGCCAGCGCCGTACGCACGCCACGCTCCACGATCAACCCGTACAGCAACAGGATGCCCATCGTGCCGGCCAGCCCGAGCTCCTCGCCGACGGTGGCCAGGATGAAGTCGGAGTTGGCGGCGAAGCCGATCAGGTCGGAATTGCCCTGGCCGAGGCCGGTGCCCATCACGCCGCCGGAGCCGAACGCCATCAGCGCCTGCGCGATCTGCTCGGTGCCCTGCCCGGTGTCGTAGACCGCGAACGGGTCGAGCCAGGCGTCCACGCGCTGCTGGACGTGCGGCTCGAAGGTGGCCACCCCGACCGCGCCGAAAGCGGACATCAACAGACCGAAGACAATCCAACTCGTGCGCTCGGTGGCCACGTACAGCATCACGACGAACATGCCGAAGAACAGCAGCGAGGTACCCAGGTCGGTCTCGAAGACCAGGATCAGGATGCTCATCGCCCAGACCACCAGGATCGGCCCGAGGTCACGGCCGCGCGGCAGGTACAGCCCCATGAAACGGCGGCTGGCCAGCGCCAGCGCATCGCGCTTGACCATGAGGTAGCCGGCGAAGAAGACGGCGATCACGATCTTGGCGAACTCGGCCGGCTGGATGGAGAACCCGGCCACCGTCACCCAGATCCGGGCACCGAACTTGGCCGGGAAGAACACCGGCATCACCAGCAGGATCAGCGCGCCGGCCATCGAGATGTAGGTGTACCGCTGGAGGATGCGGTGGTCCTTGAGCAGCATGAGCACGGCCACGAAGAACGCCACGCCCATCGCCGAGTACATGAGCTGGTTCGGCGCGGACGCCTGGTACACGAAGCCCTGCGCGTCGGCGGTCCGCGCCAGCCGCTCCGACTGGTCGAGCCGCCAGATCAGCACCAGCCCGAGCCCGTTGAGCAAGGTGGCCAGCGGCAGCAGCAGCGGGTCGGCGTACGGGGCGAACTTGCGCACCACGAGGTGGCCGACGGCGGCCAACAGCCCGAGCCCGAGCCCGTAACTGAGCATGCCGGACGGCATCTCGTCGCTCAGCGCGAGACCCACATTGGCGTACGCGAAGACCGGGATGACCACCGCGAAGGCGAGCATCGCGAGCTCGGTGTTGCGGCGGCTCGGCGGCCCGGCCGTACTGATCGTGGTGGTACTGGTGGTGCTGCTGCTCATTACTGGCGGCCCCCTACCGCTTCACTGCTGGGTGCCGCCGCACTCGTCGGCCAATTCCCGCTCCGCCGCGGACAGCGAGGGGCCTGGCGTCGGGGTGGGTGACGGTGTGGTCTTGTCGGCGCGCGGCTCCTGGCCGTCGGTCTTACCGGCCTCGGCGCCCGCACCGTTGCCGGCATCGCCCTTGTCCTTGCCCAGCGGGCCCTGCTGCTTGTCCTCGGCCTGCTTGCGCTCGTCCTCCGCGCGCTTGCGCTCCTGATCGGCGCGCTTTTGCTGGTCGAGCTTCTGGCAGGTGCCGGCGAGCAGCTCCAACTGCCTGGCCTTCTTGCGGGCCTGGCCGAGGTCGCTCATCGCGATCGTGTCCTCGACCCGGCTGCGCTGGTCTATGGGCAGGTACTTGAGCTGGACGCCACGGTAGTCCTCATGCACCTCGTTCAGGCTGATCCAGGCCAGGTCCTGACTGATGCCCTGGTAGATCGCGACGTGGTCGCCGTTGGCCCCCACGTAGTACTGGTTCTGCGTCCAGCGGTAACCGCCGTACAGACCGCCGCCGACCACGGCCAGCGCCAGCGCGATGTACAGCGAACGCTTGCCCCACTTGCCGCGACCGCCCTTGGCCGGGACCTCGCCGTCGTCCCCGTAGCCACCGAAACCGCCGTCGACGGGCCGGCCGATCGCCGGATCGCCACTGCCCGGCGGGCCGAAGCCGCCGGGCTCGTCGCCGGTGGCCTGGGAGGGCACGGGCTTGCGGCCGAGCTCGGCGGCGCGCCCCGCAGGGGTCTGCGCGGCGCCGCCGTCGCCCAACTGCACCTGGTTCTCGGCGACCGCGCCGACGATGACCGGGGTGTCGTTGAGCTGGGCCGCGGCCAGCCCGTCGCCGCCGTCCACGTCCAGGACGTCGGCGACGATGCAGGTGATGTTGTCGGGACCGCCACCGCGCAGCGCGAGCTGGATCAGCTCCTGCACGGTCTCCTGCGGCCCCTGGTAACTGGCCAGGGTCTCTTCGAGGGTCTGGTGACTGACCACGCCGGACAGCCCGTCCGAGCAGATCAGGTACCGGTCGCCGGCCCGCACCTCGCGGATCGACAGATCGGGCTCGACGTGGTCACCACTGCCCAGGGCCCGCATCAGCAGCGACCGCTGCGGGTGCGTGGTCGCCTCCTCCTCGGTGATCCGCCCCTCGTCCACCAGCCGCTGCACCCAGGTGTGGTCCTGGGTGATCTGAGTGAGGACGCCGTCGCGCAACAGGTACGCACGGGAGTCGCCGACGTGCACCAGACCGAGCCGCTGCCCGGTCCACAACAGCGCGGTCAGCGTGGTGCCCATGCCTTCGAGCTGCGGGTCCTCCTCGACCATCATGCGGAGCTGGTCGTTGGCCCGCTGGAGGGCGTTGCCCAGCGAGGTGAGGATGTCGGAGCCGGGCACGTCGTCGTCGAGCTGGACGAGCGTGGAGATCACTTCCGAGCTGGCGACCTCACCGGCCGCCTGCCCGCCCATGCCGTCGGCGATCGCGAGCAGCCGGGGCCCGGCATAGCCGGAGTCCTCGTTTCCCTCCCGGATCATGCCCTTGTGCGATCCGGCGGCGAAACGCAGCGACAGACTCATGCGCACCTCGCCCGTCGGCTCCGGGTACATCCGCACGGTGCCCACCCTCCGGTCGTCATGTTCCTACTACTTCCGCAGCTCGATGACGGTCTTGCCGATACGAATCGGCGCACCGAGCGGAATCGGCGTCGGCGTGGTGAGCCGGGCCCGGTCGAGATACGTCCCGTTCGTGGATCCGAGATCCTCGACGATCCACTGCCCGTCACGGTCCGGGTAGATCCTGGCATGCCTGCTGGAGGCGTAGTCGTCGTCCAGCACAATCGTCGAGTCATGGGCCCGGCCGAGGGAGATCGTCTGCCCCTGGAGGGCGACGGTGGTGCCGGTGAGGGTGCCCTCGGTCACCACCAGCTTGGTGGGGGCGCCGCGCCGCTGCCGGCCGCCCCCTCGGCCGCCGGGCTGTTGCCGCTGTTGCTGTGGCGGGGCCGCCTGCTGCCGCGGCGCCCGGTCACTGCCGCGCCGCGACCCGCGCTGGGTCACCCGCGTACCGAACAGATCGCTGCGGATGACCTGTACGGCCACGATGACGAACAGCCACAGTACGGCGAGGAAACCCAACCGCATGACCGTGAGGGTCAGCTCTGACATTGCCCCCGCTTCACCCTTCGGCTTGCCGGTAAACGATGGTGGTGCTGCCCACGACGACGCGGGAGCCGTCGCGGAGCGTAGCGCGCGTGGTGTGCTGCCCGTCTACCACGATGCCGTTGGTCGATCCCAGATCCTGGACCGTCGAGGGCGTGCCGACCCGGATCTCGCAATGCCGACGCGAGACGCCCGGATCGTCGATCCGCACGTCAGCGTCCGTACTGCGGCCCAGCACCAGAGTGGGCCGAGAAATTTGATGACGGTTGCCGTTGATCTCGATCCAGCGCCGCGTCTGCGCACCGGAGTGCGGCCCGGCCCCCGGCTGACCGGCACGTGCACCGGCCGGCGGGGCGCTGGGCATGGGCGGCGGAGCACCGGGCGGCGGGCCGGGGTGGCCGCCGTGCGGCGGCACCGCGCGCAACCCGGGACCCTGCCCGGGCGGCGGGCCCTGCGGCGCGCCACCGGCCGGGCCCTGCGCCGCTCCCGGCTGCGGGCTCTGGCTCTGGCTGCCGGCGAGGGTGCGGCTGCGCACCCGGTACAGCCCGGTGTCGAGGTCGTCGGCCTGCTCCAGGTGCACCTTGATGGTGCCCATGAAGGTGTAGCGCTGCTGCTTGGCGTAGTCGCGGACCATGCCGGACAACTCGTCGCCGAGCTGTCCCGAGTACGGGCTGAGCCGCTCGTAGTCCGGCTTGCTCAGCTCGACGATGAAGTCATTGGGGACGACGGTGCGGTCGCGGTTCCAGATGGTGGCGTTGTTGTCGCACTCGCGCTGGAGCGCGCCCGCGATCTCGACCGGCTGGACCTCGGACTTGAACACCTTGGCGAAGGTGCCGTTCACGAGACCTTCGAGACGCTGCTCGAAGCGCTTCAGTACTCCCACGGGGCACCTCCTTCCTCAGTCTTCCTCGGTCGTGTCGTCTTGATACTGCTTACTGATCGTATCCACGCGTCGGGAAATCGGCTGGTTCCCCTTCCTGGTCCGGTGCGAGGAGTGTCACTCCCCCGCAGCGGAGCGTCCCCCGTCATCGGGGATCGTAGATGTGCTCCAGAACCAGTGTCCCGCAACCGGCGGGCTCCCCTCACCGGTCGGACGGTGTCTCGGCCGGTGGGCCCTCCGCCAATGGATGTGAGGCCACCCCGACCAGCGTGCTAATCTTCTGGATGTCGGAAGGCGCCCCCACCGAAATGCGGATGGATCTCTCCCGGTCGATTTTGATCGGAAGGATCGCACCCCATAAGGTGAGGAAGTCACACGACGACACCCATGCGCGGGTGGCGGAATAGGCAGACGCGCTGGATTCAGGTTCCAGTGCCCGAAAGGGCGTGGGGGTTCAACTCCCCCCTCGCGCACAAGAAGCAAGAGACCTCCTGTCAATCAGGGGGTCTCTTGCTTTTGTCATGCTTTCTCGTGGGTTCCGGCCGGCCGCCGTGTGTTTCCTCGGAGAGTTCCCTGGAGTCGTTGTTCCCGCGCTGTTGCTCCGCGGCGCCACCCGCTCCACGGTGCTGTTCCGGCAACGGAATCGGCAGGATTCGGCAGCCGGGCGCACCGCGTTCCGGTGGGCGTCGGGCACTGTTCCCCGGTCCGACCGGTGGACGGTTTCCCGCGGCCGGGCGGTGCGGATCGGTACGGATCGGCGCCGGGCGCAGAGTGCGGGTAGAGGCCGAGAGACGACGGACGTTGGCCGAAATTACGAGCGTGTCCCTGGCCGGAGGGGGTGACGTCGCCCCGGCGGCCGGCTAGGGGGCGGCTGGCGGCGGTTGCTTGCGGGGGCGGCAAGGGCGTGTACGGGCCCGTGCGCGGGCGTAGTTGGCCGGTTGCGCGGGTGCCCGATGCGCGTGCTGGCCGAGCGGGGCTGGCCGGGGCCGGGGTGGGTTGGCGCTGGCGGGCTGGGGCGGGTCGGGTCGGACCGGCGGGTTGTGGCTGGAGCGACCGGAGCGGCTGGAGCGATGGGGTGTGGGCAGGGGGTCGGGGGCGTACGGGCCGGGTGTTCGGCCCGGTTGCCGGCTCGTGGTGCGCGGTGCGTACGCCCCCGACGGGTGGTGGTCGGTGATTCCTCCTGCCGGGCTGCTCAGCCGGCGGCGCGGGCGGCCAGGAGCTTGGCCTTGCTGGCGGCGTCCTCGTGGGCCTTGGCGCGGGAGGCGTCGGACTTCTCGACGAGTTCGGCCATCGCCGGGTTGGAGCGGGCGAGGGTCAGCTCGGGGACGATGAAGTCGACCTCAAGGCCGAGCATGCCGGTCAGCACCTTCTCCAGGTAGTTCTGCACGAACTCGAAGCTCTCGCGCGGGGTGCCCGGTGCGTACGAGCCGCCGCGGCTGGCCACCACGGTGACCGGGGTGCCGGCGGCCGAGGGCGCTTCGCCCGCCGTGCGGCCCACGATGATCACCTGGTCGAGCCAGGTCTTCAGGGTGGAGGGGATCGTGAAGTTGTACATCGGGGCGCCTATGAGCACCGCGTCCGCCTGCTCCAACTCCTCGGCGAGTGCCACCCGTACGGCAAAGGCGGCCTGCTGCTCGGGGCTGTGGTCGGCGGGGTCGGAGAAGCCGGCGGACGCGGAGACGGCGTCGATGTGCGGCAGCGGATCGGCGTCCAGGTCGCGGTAGATCACGGTGCCGTCCGGGTGCTCGGCCTCCCACGCCTTGCGGAAGCTGGCGGCCACGTCACGGGAGGCGGAACCCTCCAGCGGGAAGAGGGACGAGTCGAGGTGCAACAGGGTGGGCATTTCGGCCTCCGGGTTGGTCCTGCACGGCGGTGCAGGGGCGGGTGTGGGGTGCGGGACGCACCCGTGTGGGGATTCGGGCGGGGATTCAGGGATGTGGAGACGTGGCGGGTGAGGCGGTGGTGCGAGTGATGTGGGTGGAGCGGTGATGCGTGGTGCGGGTGGACGGGGCGCGAGGGCGAGGAGGGGCGGCTAAAGGCGACGCCGCACGGCTCGACCGGACCAAGCTTCCGTACGTACCTAGTAATAACACAGCAGCTTACTTTTTTGCAGCTACGAACGAGACGGGCGGTACGCTGTGGGCATGACGGATGGCGCGGAAGTGGGCTGTAGGCAGGCGGACGCCGGCGTGACACGCGTCTTTGAGCTCTTCGGCAAACGCTGGACGGGCCTGATCGTGGCCACGCTGATGAGCGGCGGCGCCCACTTCGCCGAGCTGCGCCGGGCCATCCCCGGGATCAGCGAACGCATGCTGTCCGACCGGCTCACGGAGTTGGCCGCGGTCGGCCTGGTCGCCCGCGAGGTGGACGCGGGCCCGCCGCTGCGCGTCTTCTACCGGCTGACCGAGGGTGGCGAGGCCATCGAGCCCGCGCTGCGGGAACTCGGCCGCTGGGCCGAGACGTACCTCCCCGACGGCGGCGAGTGTCCGCAGCGCTTTCGTGCGTAGGTGCGCGGGGGCGCGGGGTGAAGGGCTGCGGGGGTGCGGGGCGCCGGGGTGCTGCGTTCTGGGTGCCCGTGAGCAGCCCCGAGCGGTGGCCCGGGGGTGGCCCGTGGGGCTGTCCGGTCGGTGGTTAGCCGAGGTCGCCCGGGGCGGCGTTGTAGCGGGTCAGGTATGTCGCGAACTGCTCCAGGTCGGCCGCGTCCCAGTCGGCGAGGCGGCGGTGCAGTAGGGCGCGACGGCTGGCGGTCACGCCATGGAGCACGTCGGTTCCTGACGCGGTCAGGTGGAGCACCTGCACCCGGTGGTCGGTGGGGTCGGTGCGACGCACGACGTAGCCGAGGTGCTCCAGGGTGGCGATCTGGCGGCTGACGGTCGACTTGTCCAGCAGGTAGTACGCCGCGAGGTCGGTGGCGCGGCAGCCGTCCGCGTCCTCCAGATGCGCGAGCAGCGTGAAGGAGACCAGCGAGAGCTCGGGGTGGACGCGCGCCGCGACGGCGCGGGCCCGCCGGGCGAAGGTCGTCAGCTCGCGGCGGATGGTCTCGACGGAGGCGTCTCGGTCGGCCATGGGGGGGCTCCTCGCGTGGGGAGTCGGGGGTGGGTCGCGGCGTCCGGGGGCGGGACTTGACCGCATGGCGATGGCCTGTGGAGACGGCCCATCCGGGTGTTCGGCCTGGTCAGCGGCGAGCGAAGGGGTTCGTCGAGCCCATGGAAAACTTGTTGTATGTTGCAACGTAATTAGGTTATCCACAGGCTCGCACCGATCTGGCCCCTTGTCTGTACGGTTCATCCACACGCACCGAAGCCCGGTGCGGATCGGGGCGGGGAGGGCGAACCATGGCTGCTGACAGCGAGGCTGCCACCGAGGCGGTCAACGACGTGGCGCTGGAAGCGGCGGCCGAGGAGACGGCGGGCGCCGCGGTGGCGAACGACGCGTCCGCACGGACGGCGCTCGGCGACCAGCAGCCGACGGACGGCACGGGAGGATCGCGGGCGGATCGGCCAGCGGTCGACGCGTCCGGCACAGGCGTCACACCGGCCGCTCCCGCGACGGGCGGCGCCGCGGTGGAGGCGGCTGCCGCGCCGGCGACCGCAGGGCTCACAGCCCCCGCTCAGGCGCCGGCAGGGGCCCCACAGCAGCAGACCGACCAGGCCCGACAGCAGCAGACAGGCCAGGGTGGTGCCGGCCGGGCGCGCGTGCCCCAGGTGCCGGGCTTCGCCCGACGCGACGGCGCGGGGCTCGGCAAGCGCGACGGGAAGGCGCTGCGCGAGCGGACACCCCGCGACCTGCACGGCCGGCTCGACCTCGACCCCCAGCGCCCCGACGCGGTCACCGCGGTACGCGCGTCCAACACCGGCCGGCTACCGGACCTGGTCCCCATCCGCGTCGGCCGCATGGCAGCCTCCCCCTTCGCGTTCCTGCGGGGCGCGGCCGGCCTGATGGCCCACGACCTCGCGGCCGGGCCGGTCACCGGCGTGGGCGCCCAGATCTGCGGCGACGCGCACGCGGCGAACTTCGGGCTGTACGGGGACGCGCGCGGACGCCTGGTCATCGACCTCAACGACTTCGACGAGACCGTGTACGGACCGTGGGAATGGGACCTGAAGCGGCTCGCCACCTCGCTCGTCCTGGCGGGCCGGGAGGCCGGCGCGGACGAGGACACCTGCCGTACGGCGGCCCGGGACGCGGCGGGTGCCTACCGCCGCACGATGCGACTGCTGGCCAAGCTCCCGACGGCCGAGGCGTGGAACGCCATCGCCGACGAGGAACTCGTCTCGCACACCGACGCCCGGGACCTGCTCGGCACCCTGGAACGGGTGTCGGCCAAGGCGCGGCGCAACACCAGCGCCAGGTTCGCGGCACGGGCGACCGAGCGGACACCGGACGGCCGCCGGCGCTTCGTGGCCGCGCCACCGGTCCTGCGCCCGGTCTCGGACGTCGAGGCCGCGACGGTGGCCCTGGCCCTCGGCGACTACCTGCACACCCTGCCGGCCGACCGGCTGCCCCTGCTGGCCAGGTACGCCGTGCACGACGTGGCCTTCCGCGTGGTGGGCACCGGCAGCGTCGGCACCCGCTCCTACGTGGTGCTGCTGCTCGACCACCGCGGCGAGCCGCTGATCCTCCAGGTGAAGGAGGCCAGACCGTCCGCGCTGCTCCCGCATGTGAGCAAGGTCTCCCTGGACCCGCGCTGGAGCCCCGCGTACGTACCGACTGCTGCGGACGTCGTCTCCGTCGCCGACAGCGACTCCGCCGCCCATGCCGAGGCCGTGCTCGGCGCCACTGCGGGCGGTGCTGGGGCGGGCGCCGTGGCCGGAGTGGCACCGGGCGATTCGCTGGTGGCGGCAGCGCACGAGGGCCGACGGGTGGTCCTCGGACAGAAGCAGATACAGGTGGTCAGCGACCAACTACTGGGCTGGACGACAGTGGACGGGCGGCCCTACCAGGTGCGGCAGTTCCGTAACCGCAAGGGAAGCGTGGACCCGGCGGCGCTGGCCGCGGAGCAACTCGACGACTACGGCCGGATGACGGGCGCCCTGCTGGCCCGGGCCCACTCGCACAGCGCGGACCCCCGCGTCATCGGCGGCTACTGCGGCAAGGGAGAAGAACTGGACGAGGCGGTGGCGCAGTACGCGGTTGGCTACGCCGACCGGACCGAGGCCGACCACGCACACCTGGTCGCCGCCGTACGGGCCGGGCAGATACCCGCCGAGCTGGGGGTGTGAACCGCGCTGCGGCGCGCCCGCCGCACCGGGCGGCCCGTAGGCTGGCCAGGTGACGAACCCCGAAGCGCAGACGAACCAGGAAGCGCGCCAGCAGCCAGCGCAGTCCGCGCCGGGAGCCCCGCCACGCCCCGAGGAACGGCTGGAGCGTGCCGTGCGGGCGGCCGAGCAGGCGTTGATCGAGTTCGAGATCGCGTTGGAGTCCTTCCGGGTCGAGGTCGAGAACTTCTCTCGCCTGCACCACCAACGGCTCGGCCCCATGTACACGCGGCTGGACGAACTGGACGCACTGATCGCGGAAGCCATCGCGGCCAAGTCCGGTGATGCGGAGGACCTGCGCCGGGCCAGGGAAGCGCGCGCACTGGTGCTGCCCATGCCGCAGGTGGAGGAACTGTTCCAGGGCTGGATGGACTCCGACGGCATCTCGGACGAGGCCCAGTCCATGCTCACGGAACGCCCGGTCCAACCACCGCCCCGGGTACGGCCCGGCGAGGAGGCCCGCCGCATCTTCCGCGAACTGGTCCGCAAGGCCCACCCCGACCTGGCTCGGGAAGAGGCCGAGCGGGAACGCCGAGAGGCATTCTTGGTACGGGTCAACGCCGCCTACGCGGACGGCAACGCCGAAGAACTCCAAGCGCTGGCGGACGAATGGGACGCGGGCCCGGCCCCCGAGCCCCAGTGGCCCAGCCGCAGCGAAGAGCTCTACGCCCGGCTGGAGTGGCTCGCCGCGCGCAAGGAACTCCTGGCGACCATGGCCGAGGAACTGGAGGCCAGCGCCATCGGCTCCATGATCAAAATGGCCCAGGACGACCCGGACGGCCTGCTCGACGAAATCGCAGAACAACTACTGGCCCAGGTAGCAGAACGCGAAGCCCGGCTGGCGGGGTTGGTGGGTTAGCGGTTGGTGGGTTAGCGGGGGTTGTTGGGTTAGGCGGGGGGGGCGGAGCCGGTGCGGAGTTGGTGGGTTGCTGGGTGGGGTGGGGGTGTGAGTTGAGGGGTGCTGGTTGCTAGGGGGGGGTTGGTATGTGGTGGGTGGCTGTTGGTATGTGGTGGGTGGTTCGTGCGGTGGAGGGTGATTAGGGGTTGGTGGTTGATGGGGGCGCGGCAGTTGGTGGTTTAGGGCTGGCGGCTGGGGCGGGGGCTGGCGGCTGGTGAGGCGTGGGTGGTTGGGGGCGGTGGAATGGGCTGGGCCTGAGGCTGGCTGGGGGCTGGGGCGGTGTGGCTTGGGGTGGTGGGGGCGCGGCGTGGGGGTTGGGTGGCCTGTGGGGTGGGTTAGGTGGCGGGGGTGGGGCGAGGGGGGAGGGGAGGGGGGAGGGAGGGGGAAGCCCCCCCGAAGTGCGAAAGCTTGGAAGTCTGAGAATGCCGGGAAACAAGAGAACGAGGTGCCTTGATGTCATTTGCCCAACTGCCTGAGGTGGAGGCCGCGGCGGTGCCGGCCGATGGGTTTCTGTTGGACGTCCGTGAGAACGACGAATGGGCGGCCGGGCATGCCGATGGCGCGTTGCACCTGCCGATGAGCGAGATCGTGGCCCGGTTCGGTGAGCTCACCGAGGCGGTTGCCGACGGCCGTCGGGTGCATGTCGTGTGTCGGGTCGGCGGCCGGTCCGCGCAGGTGGCGCAGTATCTGCTCGCGCAGGGGCTGGACGCGGTGAACGTGGGCGGCGGGATGCTGGCCTGGCACGCCGCTGGGCGTCCGATGGTGAGCGAGGGGGAGCAGCCCGCTTCGGTGCTCTGACCTTGGGCGGCGAAAGGGGAACGGCCGGGCTCTGGGGCCCGGCCGTGGTGTTTCGGTTCCTGCTGGAGCTCATGGGGCCAGCCCCCCCCGCACGCGCTCGCTCCGACCCGCGTTTCCCCTCCCGGCCGCGCCCCATCTGGCCCGTACGCCTCCTCTGTCGCGCCAGGGGCGCAAATCTGAGCTCGGAGTGGGGAGCGCGGCGTGGCCAACGGTGAGTGGCCAGTGGCCGGAGCGGTCAGCGGTCAGCGGTCGAAGTCGAGTTCCACTCGTTCGCTGACGGGGTGGGATTGGCAGGCCAGTACGTACCCCGCGTCCAACTCCTCGGCTTCCAGCGCGAAGTTGCGCTCCATGTGGACTTCGCCGGTGACCAGGAAGGCGCGGCAGGTGCCGCAGACGCCGCCCTTGCAGGCGTACGGGGCGTCGGCGCGGTTGCGGAGCACCGTTTCGAGGAGCGATTCCGTCTCGCGTACCGGCCAACTGCCCGACCGGCCGTCGAGGGTGATGGTGACCGTGCTGTGTGCGGGCGCGGCGCTGCTGCGTGTCGGCGCGGGGTCGTCGGCCACGTGGAAGATTTCCTGGTGCACCCGGGTGCGGGGGACGTTCAGCTCCTGGAGTGTGGCGTCGGCGGCCTGGACGAGGCCGTACGGGCCGCAGAGGAACCAGCCGTCGACGGCTTCCACCGGGAGCAGCGCCGGCAGCAGGGTGGTGAGTCGTTCCTGGTCCAGGCGTCCGGAGTCCAGGCCGACCTGTTGCTCTTCGCGTGAGAGTGCGTGGATGAGTTGGAACCGGTCCGGGTAGCGGTCTTTGAGGTCGGCGACCTCTTCGAGGAACATGGTGGAGGCGGCGGTGCGGTCGCTGCGCAGCAGGCAGAAGCGGGCGTCCGGCCGGTTCGCCAGCAAGGTGGCGGCGATGGAGAGCACCGGGGTGATGCCGCTGCCGCCGACGATGGCCGCGTAGTGCCCGCCGCCCTGCGGGTGCCGCACCGTTTCTTCAGCTTCCTCAGCTTCCTCAGCTTCTTCAGCCGTTTGGCCAGCGGCTCCTTCGGCTGCTCCTCCGGGCGCGCCCTCGCCCTCGCTTCCGGGCTCGGTCGTGGGGGCGACGTCGAGCACGAAGCGGCCGGTGGGGGCCATCACCTCCACCTCGTCGCCCACGGTGAGCTCCTTGAGCGCGTACGTGGAGAACTCGCCGCCCTCGACCAGCCGTACGCCTATGCGCAGGCTCGCGGGCCCGGCCGGGTCCGTGACCGGGGAGCAGATCGAGTAGGTGCGGCGTATCTCGGTGTTGCCGGTGAAGCGGCGCAGTGCGATGTGCTGGCCGGGGGTGTAGCGGTAGTGGTCGCGCAGTTCGGGTGGTACGGCGAAGGTGATGGCCACGGCGTCGTCAGTGAGCCGGTCGGTGGCCGTCACGCGCAACCGGTGGAAGGCGCTGTGACGGGCCGAGCTCATGACAACTCCTTGAAGTGGTCGAAGGGTTCGAGGCAGCTTTCGCAGCGGCGGAGTGCCTTGCACGCGGTGGAGGAGAACCTGCTGAGCAGGCTGGTGCTGGTGGAGCCGCAGTGCGGGCAGCGGATCGCCAGGTCAACGGCTATCGGGCCGGCTGGCGCCGGGCCGGTGGGGCGCGGTGGGGCGATGCCGAACTCTTGGAGTTTGCGCCGGCCGTCGGCGCTGATGGCGTCGGTGGTCCAGGGTGGTGAGAGCACCGTGTGCACGGCGACTTCGGGTATGCCGTGCTGGTGCAGCACCCGTTCGATGTCGGCGGCCATGGTCTCGATGGCGGGGCAGCCGGTGTAGGTCGGTGTGAGTTCCACCTCGACCTTGCCCGGGCCCGTCATGCGGAGAGAGCGCAGTACGCCGAGCTCGGCGAGGCTGAGGACGGGCAGCTCGGGGTCGGGGACGGAGCCGGCGGCTTGGCGCAGCTCGCGTTCCAGTGGGGTTTCGGCAAGGGGGCTCGGTGTCACCATGTCGCCCCCGGGTGGCTGCGGTGCAGGTGCTGCATCTCGGCGAGCATGCGGCCGAAGGGTTCGGTGTGGACGCCCTGTCGGCCGGCTCCTGCGGCCCACGATCCCTGTTGGGGTCCGGTCGGCAGGGTGAGCGTGGCCTGTTGTACGACGCTGGTGATGCGCTCCGTCCAGCGCTCGCGCAGGGTGGCCCAGTCCACTTCCAGGCCCTCGACCGGCTCGAATGCCTCTCCGGTGTGGCGCCACAGCTCGTCCAGGGCCTGCTGCATCCGCTGGTGGCTCTCGGCCGTTCCGTCGCCGAGGCGCAGGGTCCACTGTTCGGCGTGGTCGCGGTGGTAGTCGACTTCCTTGACCGCCTTGGCCGCGAGTTCGGCGAACGGGCCGGTGCCCTGTGCCAGTTCCTCGTAGAGCAGTCGTTGGTAGCCGGAGAAGTAGAGCTGGCGGGCGATGGTGTGGGCGAAGTCGCCGCGGGGCTGTTCCACGAGTTGGAGGTTGCGGAACGCGCGCTCTTCGCGGAGGTAGGCCAGTTCGTCCTCGTCGCCGACGAGGGAGAGGAGGACGCGGGCCTGGCCGAGCAGGTCGAGTGCGATGTTGGCGAGGGCCAGTTCCTCTTCCAGGACGGGGGCGTGGCCGGCCCACTCCCCCAGCCGGTGCGAGAGGACCAGGGCGTCGTCTCCGAGGGCCAGGGCGGCGCTGGTGGGTACGGGGTTCACAGGTGCCGCACCCCCTCGGGGATGTCGTAGAACGTGGGGTGGCGGTACGGCTTGTCGGCTGCCGGCTCGAAGAAGGGGTCCTTCTCGTCCGGGGATGACGCGGTGATCTCGGCGGAGGGCACGACCCAGATGGACACCCCTTCCGAGCGGCGGGTGTACAGGTCGCGGGCGTTGCGCAGGGCCATGGCGGCGTCCGGCGCGTGCAGGCTGCCGGCGTGGGTGTGGCTGAGCCCGCGCCTGCTGCGTACGAAGACCTCCCACAGGGGCCAGTCCGCCGTGCTCATGCGATGTCCTCTTCTCGTACGTCCGCTGTGTCCGCTGTGTCCGGTGCGTCCGCTGCGCCCGGGGTGCCGGCTGTGTCGGTGGGGTGCTCGTGCTTGGCCGCGTAGGCGGCGGCGGCTTCGCGCACCCAGGCGCCTTCTTCGTGGGCCGTGCGGCGCTGGTTGACCCGCTGGGCGTTGCACGGGCCGTTGCCGCGCAGGACCTCGCGGAACTCGTCCCAGTCGATGGTGCCGAAGGCGTAGTGGCCGTGCTCTTCGTCCCAGGTCAGGTCGGGGTCGGGCAGGGTGAGGCCGAGGGATTCGGCTTGTGGGACGCAGATGTCGACGAAGCGCTGCCGCAGTTCGTCGTTGGAGTGGCGTTTGATGCGCCAGGCCATGGACTGGGCGGAGTGCGCCGACTCGCCGTCGGGCGGCCCGAACATCATCAGGGACGGCCACCACCAGCGGTCGACTGCGTCCTGGGCCATGGCGTGCTGGGCCTCGGTGCCCTGGCTGAGGGCGAGGAGGAGTTCGTACCCCTGGCGCTGGTGGAAGGACTCCTCCTTGCAGATGCGGACCATCGCGCGTGCGTAGGGGCCGTAGGAGCAGCGGCACAGGGGCACCTGGTTGGTGATGGCGGCGCCGTCCACGAGCCAGCCGATCGCGCCGACGTCGGCCCAGGTCAGGGTGGGGTAGTTGAAGATCGACGAGTACTTCTGGCGGCCGGTGTGGAGGCGGTCGAGGAGTTCGTCGCGGCCGGTGCCCAGGGTTTCTGCGGCGCTGTAGAGGTAGAGGCCGTGGCCTGCTTCGTCCTGGACCTTGGCCATCAGGATGGCCTTGCGGCGGAGCGAGGGTGCGCGGCTGATCCAGTTCGCCTCGGGCTGCATGCCGATGATCTCGGAGTGGGCGTGCTGGGCTATCTGCCGCACGAGTGAGGCGCGGTAGGCGTCCGGCATCCAGTCGCGTGGCTCGATGCGCTCGTCGGCGGCGACTGCCTCGTTGAAGCGCGCTTCGTGGGCTGCGTCGTCTTGTGTGCCGGCGTCCGGCGCCATCGTCGTCATGTCATGTCTCCTCGCCACCGACCCGCAGGTCGTCGAGACCTTGTCGGGCTGCTGGGTGTCGCGAGCCGTGCCGCGAACCCCTCACCCGACCGACCGATCGTTCGGTTCGATGGTCTCTGGTGCCTCAACCGGTGTCAAGGCTGTGGATAACTGGCCTGTGGATAACTCGGGGGAGCTGTGCTGGATGAGGCACCGTAGGTACCGTCTCCGGGCGAAGGAGAGCGGCGCCGAGCGCTGCCGAGAAGGGGAACGGGGCGGGTATGCAACCGGACGAGCGAGCCGAGCGGTCTGGACGGGCCGGCGCGGACGGCGAAGGGCCGGGTGCGGGCGGTTCGGGCGCCGATGCGGCGCCGCGGCAGCACGACGCCGTACGAACGGGTGGTGAGGGCGTGGATGGCGGTACGGACGGTGCGGGCCGTGTGGTGGATACCGGTGGGGCGGCTGGCTCCGATCCGCAGGACGCGCCGCGAGCACCGTCCGAAGCTGCCGCCGAGCCCGGCCTGGACGGTGGCGACGGCGGGCGGCAGGGTGCCCTCCGGGACGCGACGGGTGTTACGGCCGCCGTGGCGGGGGGGGGGGGCGGGGGGGGGGGGGGTTGGGCTGTGTTTTAAAAAAAAAACCCCACCGCCCCCTGAAACATGGTAGGGTTAGGGGCGGGGCCGGGTAAATAAAAAAA
>NZ_JBEHZD010000830.1:0-2427 GCF_040240285.1 Streptomyces sp. HSW2009
CGCGCGGCCCCCCCCCCCCCCCCCCCCCCCCCCCCCCCCCCCCGCGCGCCCGCGCCCCCCCCCCCCCCCCCCCCCCCCCCCCCCCCCCCCCCCCCCCCCCCCCCCCGCGGCGCGTCCGCACCCGCCCCGCACCCGCCCCCGGTCCGCACCCGTCCCGCCCGCCCCGCCCCCGGTCCGCGCTGGCCCCGCACCCGCCCCGAGCGGGCCCGTACCACCGCCGGGACCGTCTCCTTATGCTGTCGCCATGCTGACCATCACCCAGGCCCTGCACGACCAGATCGTCGCCCACGCCCGCGCCGACCACCCCGACGAGGCGTGCGGCGTGCTCGCCGGTCCGGAGGGCGGCGACCGTCCCGAGCGGTTCGTCCCGATGCTCAATGCGGCCCGCTCGCCCACGTTCTACGAGTTCGACTCGGGCGACCTGCTGCGGCTCTACCGCGACCTCGACGACCGCGACGAGGTCCCGGTGGTCATCTACCACTCGCACACCGCGACCGAGGCGTACCCCTCGCGCACCGACATCTCGTACGCGAACGAGCCGAACGCGCACTACGTCCTGGTCTCCACGGCCGACACCGACGACGCCGGGCCCTTCCAGTTCCGTTCGTTCCGCATCGTGGACGGTGTGGTCACGGAGGAAGAAGTGCGGGTCGTCGAGGCGTACTGAGCGGCTCCCGCGGGGCTGCGGGGTGGGGCGCGGGACGGGTCCTGTCTCACATGGCGTGACGTAACGTTTCGCCATGTGAGACGGGCTATCCGATGCCCAAGCGGGAATCGATACGATGAGCGCATGGTTGTCCATGACGTGAACGCCGCGAACCGCCGGGGGGTGACCCGCGTGCAGCCAGTCGCAGCCCCGGGCCCGCTGCTCGTGGCGCGGTTGCACGTCGACCTGTGCCGCCTCGCCAGCGCCATCTGTCAGCCGCGCGCAGCCGCCTGATCCTCGCGGCCCGCTCGTCCGCACCCCGCGCCGTACGTCCACGCGCAGCCGCGTGCCGTTCAGTCGACATCCCGCCCCCGCACTCCGACAGGAGCACCCCGCCATGGCCATCGAGGTCCGCATCCCGACCATCCTCCGCACCTACACCGAAGACCAGAAGAAGGTCGACGGCAGCGGAGCCACCATCAAGGAACTCTTCGCCGACCTCGAAACCCGGCACCCGGGCATCCTCGACCGCCTCGTGGACGGCGGTGAGCTGCGCCGCTTCGTCAACGTCTACCTCAACGACGAGGACGTGCGCTTCCTCGGCGGCATCGACACCCCGCTGACCGACGGCGACAGCGTCACCATCCTGCCCGCCGTCGCCGGCGGCGCACCGGACCCGATCGACGCCGCCTGATGCGGTACGACAGCCCGCTGGACGCCGTCGGCAACACGCCGCTGGTCCGGCTGCCCCGGCTCTCGCCATCGGATCAGGTGCGGGTCTGGGCCAAGCTTGAGGACCGCAACCCGACCGGTTCGATCAAGGACCGCCCCGCGCTCCACATGATCGAACAGGCCGAGAAGAACGGCCTGTTGACCCCGGGCTGCACGATCCTGGAGCCCACGTCGGGCAACACCGGCATCGCGCTCGCCATGGCCGCCAAGCTCAAGGGCTACCGCATCGTCTGCGTCATGCCCGAGAACACCAGCGACGAGCGGCGCCAACTGCTGGCCATGTGGGGCGCGGAGATCATCTCCTCGCCGGCCGCCGGCGGCTCCAACACGGCCGTGCGGGTCGCCAAGGAACTCGCCGCCGAACACCCCGACTGGATCATGCTCTACCAGTACGGGAACCCGGACAACGCGGGCGCCCACTACACCACCACGGGCCCCGAGATCCTCGCCGACCTCCCCTCCATCACCCACTTCGTGGCGGGGCTCGGCACCACCGGCACCCTGATGGGCGCCGGCCGCTTCCTGCGCGAGCAGGTCCCCGGCATCCAGATCGTCGCCGCCGAACCGCGCTACGACGACCTGGTCTACGGGCTCCGCAACCTCGACGAGGGCTTCGTACCCGAGCTCTACGACGAGTCCGTGCTCACCACCAGGTTCTCGGTGGGCAGCGCGGACGCGGTGCGCCGCACCAGGGAACTCCTCGCCGAGGAAGGGATCTTCGCCGGCGTCTCCACCGGCGCGGCCCTGCACGCCGCGCTCGGCGTCGCCGCCAAGGCGCAGCGCGCGGGCGAGAGCGCGGACGTGGTCTTCGTGGTCGCCGACGGCGGCTGGAAGTACCTCTCCACCGGTGTGTACACGGCGGCCACCACCGAAGAGGCCATCGCCACGCTGCAAGGACAGCTCTGGGCGTAGCCGCCCCGGCGCCATCGGCAATCGGTATCCAGCGATCAGCAAGCGGTAACCAGCACGGCAGAGACGGCGGCTGGCCATGTGGGGCGCGGAGATCATCTCCTCGCCGGCCGCCGGCGGCGCCAACCCGGCCGTGCGGG
>NZ_JBEHZD010000831.1:0-2423 GCF_040240285.1 Streptomyces sp. HSW2009
CTCCCCGCACGACCGACCCCGCGCCGCTCCGTACCACTCCCGTCCCGTGCGTACGCGAGCACGCCGGCCGCTGCGCCACCGATCCGCACTCCCGCCGCCCGGCGGGCGGGGGGGGGGGGGGGGGGGGGGGGGGGGGCGCCGGGGCGGGGGGGGGGGGGGGGGGGGGGGGGGGGGCGCGCGCCGCGGGGGGGGGGGCCCCCCCCCCCCCCCCCCCTGGCCTGGTCCTCTTCCGGGGCCAGGACCGCATCATCGGCTATGTGGACCCGCCGCTCGAAGCGGTGGCGCGCGGCGACCGGCTCACGGTGACCGCGCTCAATGAACGCGGCCGGGTGTTGCTGCCAACCCTCCACACCCTCCTCGGCACGTTGCCGGGTACGGTCCGCGCCGACGGCGACGCGCTGCACCTGCACGGCCGCACCCCGCACGGCGTCTTCGCCGAGGAGGACCGCACCCGGCACGTGGGCGTCTTCGCCGCGATCCGGGCGCTGATCGCGGGGCTCGCCGCGCCGCGGGACGAACTCCTCGGCCTGTACGGCGCGTTCGGCTACGACCTGATCTTCCAGGTCGACCCGATGGACCCGCGGCAGCGCCGCGACGCGGCCGACCGCGACCTGGTCCTGCACCTGCCGGACGTCATCTACGACCTGGACCTGCGCGGCGACGAGGCCGTGCGGCACCGCTACGACTTCGTCGCCGGGGCCGCGAGCACCCAGTGGCTGCCCACCGCGACGCCCGCCGAGCCCTTCGTGCCCGGCCAGCCGGCAAAGGGCCGGCGCGACCATGCGCTGGGGGAGTACGCGCAGGTGGTGGAGGCGGCGATGCCGCTGTTCAGATCCGGTGACCTGTTCGAGGTGGTGCCGAGCCAGACCTTCAAGCACCCGTGCGCCGAGACCCCGGCCCACCTCTTCCGCCGGCTGTACGAGCGCAACCCGGCCCCGCACAGCCTGCTGATGAACCTGGGCGACGGGGAGTACCTGGTGGGTGCGTCGCCGGAGATGTTCGTCCGGGTCAGCCGGGGCGTCGCGGGGGACGCCGACCGGCTCCTGGTCGAATCCGCGCCGATCAGCGGCACCGCCCAGCGCGGCGCCAACGCCCTGGAGGACGCCCAGCGCATCCGGGAACTCCTCAACTCGGCAAAAGACGAGCACGAGTTGACGATGTGCACGGACGTGGACCGCAACGACAAGTCGCGGGTGTGCGTCCCCGGCACGGTCAAGGTGACCGCCCGGCGCAGCATCGAGGTGTACTCCACACTCATCCACACCGTGGACCACGTGGAGGGCGAACTGCGCCCGGAGTTCGACGCGTTGGACGCCTTCCTGGCCCATCTGTGGGCGGTCACCGTGACCGGCGCGCCCAAGCTGGCCGCGGTCGAGTTCATCGAGCGGCACGAGCGTTCGCCGCGCCGCTGGTACGGCGGCGCCGTCGGCCGGATCGGCTTCGACGGCTGCCTGGACACCGTCCTGACGCTGCGCACCCTCCAGATCAAGGACGGCGTGGGCACCGTACGGGCCGGCGCGACGCTGCTGTTCGACTCGGACCCGGTGGCCGAGGAGCAGGAGACCGAGCTGAAGGCGAAGGCGCTGCTCGACGTGCTGGTCGGCAGCGCGCCGCCGGTCGCGAGCGCCGAGGTCAGGGAGCGTCCCGGGCAGGGCCGCTCGATCCTCCTGGTGGACCACCGCGACTCGTTCGTGCACTGCCTGGCCGGCTACTTCCGGGAGACCGGCGCCACCGTGGACACCTACCGCAGCGGCGGCCACCTGGACCTCATCGAGGAGCGCCGGCCCGATCTGGTGGTGCTCTCGCCCGGGCCCGGCACCCCCGCCGACTTCAAGGTCTCGGCGACGCTGGCCGAGGCGGAGCGGCTCGGCATCCCCGTCTTCGGCGTCTGCCTCGGCCTCCAGGGCATCGTGGAGTACCTCGGCGGCGACCTGAAGACGCTGGCGGCGCCGGTGCACGGCAAGCCCTCCAGGGTGCGCCGCACCACCGTCGAGTCCGGCCTGCTCGGCGGCCTGCCGGAGACGTTCGACGTGGGCCGTTACCACTCGCTGTACGCGGACCCGGGCGAGCTGCCGGAGGGGCTGCGGGTGACGGCCGTGACGGCCGACGGCGCGGTCGCGATGGCGGTCGAGGACGCCGAACGCGGCCTGGCCGCGGTCCAGTTCCACCCCGAGTCGATCATGTCGGGCGAGGGCAGGACCGGCCACCAGGTGGTCGCCAACGCGGTCACCCACCTCATCCGCACCCCCCGTTGACCGTGCACGCGACGACCGCGGATGCAGCGGTCGCGGACGCTGCGACCGCGGACGCGACGGTTGCGGGGCTCTTCGCGGGCCCGGCGGTGCGGGTGGCGCACGCGGCCGTGGGCGAGTGGCCGTTCGCGGCGCTGCCCGCGGCCGTACGGGCCGGGCTGCCCGGGTTCG
>NZ_JBEHZD010000832.1:0-2416 GCF_040240285.1 Streptomyces sp. HSW2009
GGGGGGGGGGGGGGGCGGGGGCGGGGGGGGCGGGCGCGCGCGCGCCCCGCCCCCCCCGCCCCCCCCCCCCCCCCCCCCCCCCCCCCCCCCCCCCCCCCCCCCCCCCTCCCGGTGCCGACGTCGCCCTCACGTCGGCGTGCAGCCACCCACCCGAGAACCGTCACTCCCGGCCGGCGGCGCGTCTGGCCCCCCGCTGCGTGGCGGTGCGCCACGTGTGGGGTGTGTACCCCTCACAAACGCACAATCCACCTGACGGCGGTGAAGAACTCATGCCCCGTCAACCCTTCTCCGCGCCCGGCCCCTTCCGTCGCCGCGCCCGGCCGCGTCCACTGCTGTGCCCGTCGCCCCGTACGCCGCCGCTCCGGCAGCCGCTGCCGCCCGCCCCGTCCGCACCCGCATTCCGCCGCCATGATCGATAGCAGTTGCGAACACGGCGACGGCGGGAGGCGGCGGGGACCGGGACGGCGGAGTGCGGGCGCGCGCCGCCCGGTGGGGCGGCCGGCAGGTGCGGCGGGGCGCCGCGCGGGTGGTGTGCTCGGGGGCCGGGAGTACGCGGGCGCGCGGGCCGTGCGGCGGGACGCCGGCACGTGCCACCGGGCAACCGGAGCCGGCGCCGCGGTCGCTCGGGGCATCCGCCCGCGTGCCGATCGGGGTCCCAGATGCACGGGCGGGATGGCGTAAATCCGTAGGGCCAACCGGGGGACCCCGCGCGGCCATCCGTCGCATCGAGGTCGGCGAAGATGTCCGGAAGGCGACCCACGTCCACGGGGGCCGCCCACCGGTCGCGTACGCGCGCGGGCCACGGGCGATGACCCGCTGGAGGATCGATGGGGAGCCGCCCGCGGACCGATCAGAGACCGTCCGTGGGTCGATCAAGGACCGTCCGCGGGTCGATCGGGGGCCGCTCATTGGATCGACCGAGAGCCGCCCGCGGGGCCACAGGGGGCGCCCGCAGGGGCCACCAGGACCACTCCGGGAGCGATCGATCGGGGTCGGATCGGGCTAGGGGATGACGACTACCGGGCGCTGCGCGCGGCGCGCGAGCCGGCCGGCGACGGAGCCGAAGATGCGGCCCACCAGGCCGTGCGTGGAGCCCACGACGATGGCGTCGGCCGCGTACTCCCGACCGACCTCCTCCAGTTCGTGGCAGATGTCGCCGCCACGCTCGACCAGAATCCACGGCACCTCGGCGAGGTGGTCCGCGCAGGCGAGTTCGAGGCCGAGCACCTCGGTGCGGTGGTCGGGTACGTCGACGAAGACGGGGGGTTCGCAGCCGGCCCACACCGTCGTGGGCAGGCGGTTGGCGACGTGCACGATGATCAGCCCGGAGCCGGAGCGGCGGGCCATGCCGATGGCGTAGGCGAGCGCCCGCTCGCTGGACATCGAGCCGTCGAAGCCGACCACCACACCGTGCTGGAACGCCGGATCGCAGGGATGACGCGTCTCTTCCGCCGCTTCGGGGTGCGCCGTCGAGTCGGCGACCCGCTTGCGGTCCGCGGGTTCGGGGATTTCGTAACCGGCCATCTGTTGTCTCGGCGAAGAAAGTCCTGTTGCACAGGGGTTCGGCGGGGGCTACTTGCGGTGGGCGGCAAAGTGTGGAAGTGGGACGACGCTACCGGACCGAATTCGTCCGGGATTCACCTTTCCACCCCCATACCCCCAAGGGTACGGCTCCGCTCCACGCCTGCCCAGGGACCACCCCGGGCGCGAGGTAGCCGTGGCGGGCTTCATCGGAGCATGCCGGAGGGGCGCGCCGAGCGCAATGCCCCAAGTGGCCCCCCGGCGTACGCCGTGCAGTGACCCGACGGCAAACAAGGCGTTGTAGTACCCACCGGCCGTCACCCGGAGGGATTCCCGCCCAGGAGGGAAGAGTTCGTGCCCCGACTCAGCGAACACACCCCGCCGGGCCGCCCCGCCGCGCCGGGCACGAGGGTCACGGCGCCGGGCACGAGGCGCGCCACGCTGAGTACGAGGGACGCCACGTCCAGTACGAGCACGTCCAGTACGAGAGGGGCCGCGTCCGGTACGGAGGACGCCATGTCCGGTACGAGGGGCTCTGCGCCCGACACGAGGGGCTCTACGCCCGGCACGAGGGCTGCGGCGCCCCCACCCTCCCTGGGCACCACGTCCGTGACTCCCGCCCCCTCCGTCGGCACCTTCCCTCCGAGCACGACCGCCCCAACTGCCCCAACTGCCCCGAAGGCGCTCCCCACCGGCCGCACCGCGCGCATCGCCCCGCCGCTGCGTACCGCCTCCGCCCCGCGCACCCCTCCCCCATCCGGTCCGCCGCCCGGCAACGCGTCCCCACCGACCGGCCCGCCCCCCCCCGGCCCCCGCCCCCCCCGCGCGTATTAACCAAGCCCCCCCCCCCCGCCCGCCGCCCGGAGGGGGGGGGGGGGGGGGGGTGGGGAAAAAA
>NZ_JBEHZD010000833.1:0-2413 GCF_040240285.1 Streptomyces sp. HSW2009
CGCCGGGGCCGTCCGGGGGGGGGGGCCCGCGGGGGGCGCGGGCCGCGGTGGCCACCGCGACGTCGGCGCGGAGCGCGGCGATCTGGCGGCGCAGTCCGCGGGTGGTGTGCAGGGCCGCGACGCCGACGGCCGTGGCGATGCCTGCGGCCAGCAGTACGGCAAGGGACGTAGCGCTCACTGACAGACTCCCGGTTGCTGATGGTCCCCCGAATTCCTACCTCAGCTTGGCCCGTGTCGTCGCCCGGTGTCAGTGCACAACGTCACGGATTGACCGGGTATAAAGACCCAGACAGCCTGTACCGAACATCGCTGACCTGCACGATCGATGCGCCTCGGGGGCGTTGGTCACATCCTGGGGGAGATTCGGTCACGGCCCGGTGGGTGAGCCGTGCCCCCGCGCCCTGCGGCACGGAGCGCAGCGCGGGGACACGGCTCGGCCAGGGCGGACCGTACGGCGCAGGTCAGGCGCGCGGTGCGGCGCGGGACGGCGCGAAACGGGCGGGGCGCACGGGGCGCGTGACCGGGGCCCGCAGCCAGCGGGACCGGAGCCGGACGGACCGGAGGCCGGGCGACGGTCCTAGCTCAACCGTTCGATGACCATCGCCATGCCCTGGCCACCGCCGACGCACATGGTCTCCAGACCGAACTGCTTGTCGTGCCACTGGAGCGAGTTGATCAGGGTGCCGGTGATCCGCGCACCGGTCATCCCGAAGGGGTGCCCCACGGCGATGGCACCACCGTTGACGTTCAGCCGGTCCAGGTCCACGCCCAGGTCCCGGTACGAGGGGATCACCTGCGCGGCGAACGCCTCGTTGATCTCCACCAGGTCGATGTCGCCGATCCCGAGCCCGGCCCGGCGCAGCGCCTGCCGGGACGCCTCGACCGGCCCGTACCCCATGATCTCCGGCGAGAGCGCGGAGACCCCGGTGGAGACGATCCGGGCGAGCGGGGTCAGCCCCAGCTCGCGGGCCTTGGTGTCGGACATGATCACCAGGGCCGCCGCGCCGTCGTTGAGCGGACAGCAGTTGCCGGCCGTCACCAGTCCGTCCGGCCGGAACGCGGGCTTGAGGCCCTGCACGCCCTCCAGCGTGACGCCCGCGCGCGGCCCGTCGTCCTGGCTGACCACGGTGCCGTCCGGGGTGGTCACCGGGGTGATCTCGCGGGCCCAGAACCCGTCCTTGATCGCCTGCTCGGCCAGGTTCTGCGAACGGACGCCGAACTCGTCCATCTCCCGCCGCGTGATGCCCTTCGCCCGGGCCAGGTTCTCGGCGGTCTGCCCCATCGCGATGTACGCGTCGGGCACCAGCCCGTCGGCGCGCGGGTCGTGCCAGTCGGTGCCCTCCTGCGCGGCCCGGGCCGCGGTGCGCGCCTCGGCGTCGGCGAACAGCGGGTTGTGCGTGCCGGGCATGCCGTCGGACGAGCCGTTGACGCTGCGCGAGACGGTCTCCACGCCGGCCGAGATGAACACGTCGCCCTCGCCCGCCTTGATGGCGTGCAGCGCCATCCGCGAGGTCTGGAGCGAGGAGGAGCAGTAGCGGGTGATGGTGCAGCCCGGCAGGTGGTCCATGCCCAGTTGGACGGCGACGATCCGGCCCAGGTTGTGCCCCTGCTCGCCGCCGGGCAGCCCACAGCCCAGCATCAGGTCGTCGATGTCGCGCGGGTCGAGCTCCGGCACCTTGGCGAGCGCCGCCGCGATGATCCCGGCGGTCAGGTCATCGGGCCTGACGTCCTTGAGCGACCCCTTGAAGGCGCGACCGATGGGCGTACGGGCGGCAGAGACGATCACGGCTTCGGTCATCACGGCTCCTGAGGGGAGGGAGGGCAGGACTGTTCCGGAAGCTACCGGCCCGTAGCCCCGAGGTCACCAGGCGCACGCTGTGATGCGGGCCTCTTTTCTAAGCGCTTGCTCAGGGGGTGGAGCTGGGGTTGGGGGTGGTTGTGGTGCTGGCAGTGGGGGTGGCTCGTGGCGGTGGCTCTGGTGGTGGGGGCTTGGCGTGGTCGTGCTGACCGGCCCCGTGCCGGCCGGCCCCGTGTGGGGTGGGCGGGGCGGTGCGGACGGCCGGCGCGGAGGGTTGGGCCGGCCGGGCCGGCGCCGGCGAGAGGACCCGTGCGTGGCTCACGTGCGTGGCTCACAGGCGGGCAGGTACGTGCGGGCGCGTACGCGCGATGTCCGGCGCGGCTCACGCCCTGCCCGGTGGTGGCCCACGCCCGGCTCCGTGGTGACGCACGCGCGGGCGCGTACGCGCGAGGCGGTCAGGGGCGGGCGACGTACGGCGGGGTTCGGGGGCCGGGCCCGGCCCCGGGGGGGGGGGGGGGGGGGGGGGGGGGGGGGTCCGCCCCCCCCCGCCCCCCCGCCGGGGGGCGGGGGGGGGGTGGGGGGGGGGGGGGGTGATAAAAGGGGGGGGGGGGGGGG
>NZ_JBEHZD010000834.1:0-2402 GCF_040240285.1 Streptomyces sp. HSW2009
GAAGCTGGCGCTGCGGGCGGTGGCCCAACGCTTCGTCGGCCGCGCCGGCCGGGGGGGGGCGGGGGGGGGGGCGGCCGCCCCCCCCGTCGGTGGCCTGTAGGTCGGTTGTCAGTGGCGTCTGACAGTGTTACGCCATGACGCGTTCGCAGAATTCACTACACGACACAAGTCCCGGCCGCGGCAACGCGGTCGAGGTGCGGGGGTTGGTCAAGCACTACGGCACGACCAAGGCGCTCGACGGCGTTGACCTCGACGTCAAGGAAGGCACCGTGCTCGGTGTCCTCGGCCCCAACGGCGCCGGCAAGACCACGCTGGTGCGCTGCCTTTCCACGCTGGTCGTGCCGGACGCCGGCTCCGCGCGGGTGGCCGGATTCGACGTGCTGCGCCAGCCGCGGCAGCTCCGCCGGGCGATCGGCCTCACCGGGCAGTACGCCTCGGTGGACGAGAAGCTCTCCGGCTGGGAAAACCTGTACATGATCGGGCGGTTGCTCGACCTGTCGCGCGCGGCCTCGCGCAAGCGCGCCGACGACATGCTGGAGCGGTTCTCGCTCACCGAGGCCGCCAAGCGCCCCGCCGGCCAGTACTCGGGCGGCATGCGGCGCCGGCTCGACCTCGCCGCCTCCATGATCGGCCAACCGCAGGTGCTCTACTTGGACGAGCCGACCACCGGCCTGGACCCGCGCACCCGCAACGAGGTGTGGGCCGAGGTGCGCCGGATGGTCACCGACGGCGCCACGGTCCTGCTGACCACGCAGTACATGGAGGAGGCCGAGCAGCTCGCGCACGAGCTGACCGTCATCGACCGCGGCCGGGTCATCGCCGGTGGCCAGGTGGACGAGTTGAAGGCGCGGGTCGGTGGCCGCACCCTCCAGATCCGGCCGTCGGACCCGACGCAGTTGCACCGCATGGTCGGGGCCGTGGCGCAGGCCGGCCTCGAAGGCGTCGCCGGCGCGCGGGCCGATGAGGCCGAGGGCCTGGTCAGCGTGCCGATCGTGAGCGACGAGCAGTTGACGGCGCTGATCGGGCTGCTGAGCGACCGCGGCTTCACCATCGCCAGCATCGACACCCATCTGCCCAGCCTGGACGAGGTGTTCCTGGCCATCACCGGCCGCAAGGCCTCCGGCAGCGAGCTGGGCGAGAACAACGAGCTTGAGGAGGTCGCCGCATGAGCGCGGCAACCATCACGGCCCCGGACAAGACCCCGGGCCAGCAGCAGCACCAGACCAGCAAGGTGGGCTCCGACGACGTCCGCATCGGCCTGCGCGGAAACCTGCGGCACATCGGCGCGCTGGCGCGCCGCAACGCGATGCAGATCAAGCAGGACCCGGGGTCGATGTCCGACGCCCTGCTGATGCCGATCATCTTCACGCTGCTGTTCGTGTACGTCTTCGGTGGCGCGGTCGGCGGCAGCCTCGGCGGCAACCGCGAGGCGTACATCAACTACGTGATCCCCGGCCTGATGGCGATGGGCGGTCTCAACATCGCCATGTCGGTCGGCACCGGCGTCAACGACGACTTCAGCAAGGGGGTGATGGACCGGTTCCGCACGATGCCGATCGCCCGCTCGTCGGTGCTCATAGCCAAGCTGATCGTGGAGGGCGGCCGGATGCTGGTCTCCACCGTGATCCTGCTGACGGTGGCCTTCCTGATCGGCTTCGACCTGGAGACCGGCCCGCTGAAGCTGCTGGCCGCGATGGGCCTGTCCCTGCTCTTCGGTACGTCGCTGACCTGGATCTTCATGCTGCTCGGACTGACCATGAAGACGCCGCAGGCGGTGCAGGGCTTCGGCTTCCTGATCCTGATGCCGCTCCAGTTCGGCTCCTCGGTGTTCGCGCCGACCATGACGATGCCGGGCTGGTTGCAGGCCTTCACGGACTACAACCCGCTCTCCAACCTGGCCGACGCGGCCCGGGCCCTGATGATCGGGCACGGCGACGTGGCCGACCCGGTGCTGGCGACGCTGGCCTGGTGCGTGGGCATCACCGCGGTGACCGCGCCGCTGGCGGTGCGCAAGTTCCGTACGAAGGTCTGACCGGTGGCCCGGCCGGCCGGCCCGCCAAAGACGGCGGGTGTGCCCACGGGTGACGCGGAGGTCGCAGCAACCGTCGCGGGGGCGGCGGCTGTGCCGGGGTGCGGGACGCGATGGCACGTTCCGCATCACGGTGCCCGGCACCGGGCGACCGAAGGGTCCGGGGCATCGGCTCGGCACGGCATGGTTTCCGGCCCCCGGCCGTGGACCCGCCGGCGGTGACCCACCGCGGGCGGTCGATCAGCGACGCGTCACAGCAGGGCCGCCGCCTCCGCGAGGGAGAGGCGGCGGCCCCCCCCCGACCGCGGGGCGGTCTCCGCGGGCGGCGAAACCGCCCCCCGCGGGGGGGGCGCCCGGGGGGGCGGGGGCCGGG
>NZ_JBEHZD010000835.1:0-2378 GCF_040240285.1 Streptomyces sp. HSW2009
CCCCCCCCCCCCCCCCCGGCGCCCGGGGGGGGGGCGGGCCGTTGTTAAAACCCCCCCGCCGCCCCGGGGGCCCGCCCCCCCGCCCGCGCCCGGACCGGGCCGCGCCGCCTCCGCTCCGTCGCGAGCCCCGTCCCGCGCCTCGCGCAGCTCCTGGTCCAGTTCGGCGTCCAACTCCGCGTCCAGGTCCGCATCGCCGAGTGCGTCGCTCAACCAGTCCACCCCGGCCGTCTCGCGCTGCGGAGCGGCGTCTTCGCGCGGGGTGTCTTCCCGCGCGGCGTCCTCACGCTGCGGGTCGGCCTCCTTCTGCGGGGTGGTCGGCTCGCCCCGGCCCTGGTCGATCCGGCCCTGGTCGGCCGGGGCCGGCAACGGCTCGTTGGTGGGCGGTTGCCCCTGGTCGCCCGGCGGACACTCGACCGTGAACGGCTTGCGCCGGTCGGCGCCGCGCTGCCCGGCCGCGCTCCAGGTCAGTTGGTAGCTGCCGCTGGGCAGGGTGTACGGGCCGGTGTGGCCGCGCCCCGCGTCGACGGCGATGGTGCCCTCCAGCCCCGGGAGCGCGCGGGGGTTGGGCCGCGGCAGGATCTGCCAGCTCAGGTCGTGGGAGCCGGGGAGGTCCGCCGCGGCGAGGTAGAACGCGCAGACGGTGCGCTCGTCGCGCGGGTCCTGGACGGGCGTCCGGACGCCGTGCACGCGCACCTCCCCGCCATCGGCCGCGGCGGCGCCGGGCGCGCCGGCCCAGGCGGCGCCGCCGGTGACGAGGGCGGCCACGGCGACCGCTGCCGAGCGGACGCCGGGCCTGCGGAGCGGTACCGAGGCGGACATCGACGACTCCTTCGCATCAGGCTGCTTTTCCTACGATTCATACAAATCAGTCGTTCGCCTGACTACGTGTCACGCCCGCCCCACCGGAAAACCGCCCCCCTCCCCAACGGCCCCCACGAATCCCCCACCCGGCCCAACACCGAACACACCACTCGCGCGCGCAGGGGGCTGTACGGACCCATGGGGCACCGAGGCCCAGCGAGGTCCACGGGGAACCCGACACCAGCGGGGCCGATTTTCGCCGCCGAACACCCGCCTCTGCCGCCCCCTCATCCCGCGCGTCACGCACCGCCGGCCCTGCTCCGTACCCGTACGGGGCAGGGCCGGGCGGCCGAACAGGAGGGGCGAGCCCGGGCGTCGGCATGGGGCTGGCACGGGGGGACGCGTTACGGGCCAGGGGCCGGGCGCGGGGGCACGGCCCACCGGCACCTCGGCTACCTGGGCGACCCGCCAGGCGCGGGCGCGCGCGTGGGCACCCCGCATGCGACCCGGCGACTGGAGCCCAAAGGCTACGTACGCGCGCACGCGCGGGCATGGCCTCCGCGCCTACCTGGCCCACGCGGCCGGCCGGCGCACACACGCGCGGGCGCAGGCATGACTTCCGCGGCTTTCCGGCCCCGCGGCCGGCCGCCGCCTACCCGCATACGCGCACGCGCGGGCATGACTTCCGCGGCTGCCCAACCCGCGCGACCGGCCGCCGCGTACACCCGTACCCGCACACGCGAAGCGTCCCGCCGGCGGCCAAGCCGACCGCCCCGCTCTCGCGCACCCGAGCCCGCACCCGCGAAGCCCCCCATCCGCGCCCGCGAAGCCCCCACCCCTGCTCCCCGGCCCGGGCCAGGAGCCCCGCGCCCGCGCGCAAGGCACCCCACTCACAACTCCGGCCCTGCCGGTGACCGCCTCGCGCGCACACGCACGCGCGAAGCGTCCCACCGGCAGCCGGGCCAGCCGCGCCGATCAGCCGCCACCCCTCACTCCCCCGCAGCGGTCTCCCGGATCAGTGGCTCGAACTCGCGTCGTACGTACGCGTCGTACGGTGCGGTCAGGGCGCCGTCGATGACCCGCCGCACCCGGTGCGCCGCCGCGAACTCCTTCAGCGCCGCGCGGGTCTCCGGGTCCACGGCTCCGCCGATGATCAGCACCCCGAACTCCTCGGCCGCCAGCCGCTCCCTGGCCTCGTCCGGGGTGCTCACCCCCTCCGCGTCGAAGCCGTCCGTGCGCAGCGTGGCCACCACCTCCGTCAGCCTGGCGGGCGACCTTCCCAGTACCAGCGTCCGCATGGTCGTTCCTCCCGGGTACGTCGACGTCTTGCACGATCGAACCTAGAAGCTGAACCTCACTTGAGGTCAACCCCGAACCCGGCCCTGCGGGCACTCGGTCCGCCGCGCCCGGTGGACCCGGCCGCTCAGTCGGCCGGCCGGCGGGGGCCGCCGCCGCACGGCGCCTGCGGCGGGGCGCCGTCGGACCGCTCCGGCCGGCTGCCGGGCACCACACCGGTCGTACCGGCCCCGCCGGTCGTACCGGCCCCGCCGGTCGTACCGGCCGCACCGGTCCCCGCC
>NZ_JBEHZD010000836.1:0-2377 GCF_040240285.1 Streptomyces sp. HSW2009
CGCCCCGGGGCCCGGCGGGCAGCGCCCCGGGCGGCAGGGGCGTCGGGGCGGCCGGCGACCGCGTACGCCGGGCCGCCCGGGCCGGGGGGCAGGGGGGCGTACGCGGGCGGTGCCGGGTCGGGGACCGCCTGCGGGGCGAGGCGCGCCGTAGCGTTCGCAACGGGGCCCGGCGCCACCGTCGCCGTACGCGGTCCCCCACCCGCCCCGGCAGGGACATCCCACAGGGGCGGGTGGGGCGTGCGTCGTCAGGTGGGGCTGGGCGCCGGCGCCTGGCGTAGCCCGCCCCGTGCGGCGTCGGCGCACGCGTACAACTCGGCCGGACGGACCCCGGCCAGCGAAGCCACCAGATGGCCGTCGGGCCGGATCAGCAGCACGGTGTGCGCGGGGGCACCCGGATAGCTCTCGGTCACCAGGATCTCGGCCCGTACCGGCAGCGCGGCCACCGCCGTGGCCAGCCGCGGCATCAGTCCGGCGCCCACCCAGTGCCGGCGCTCCCACACGCCGGTGCCGGGGGCGACCAGCAGGACGAGGAGCGCGCCGCCGAGCCTGTCCCGCAGCCGCGTCGCCGAACCGTCGGGCGCCGTGACCGGCACGTCGATCACCGGCGCGCCGGGCGCCGTGCCCACCGGCTGGGTGCCGTCCGGGGGCGTGTCGGGGAGCAGCGGGCTGAGCTGGTAGGCCGGTGGAGCACCGAGTTGGCCGAGTCCCGCGTGGCCGTCGGTGAGCAGGGCGTCGTGCCCGCGTACGGTGCCCGGCAGGACGGAGCGGCGCATCGCGGGCCAGCCGCCGGCGGCGCGCACCTGCGACACCAGTTGGTCGGCCGTCCGCAACCGGCTGCCGACGGCGCCGCGCCGCTCCGTCTGGTAGCTGTCGAGCAGCCCGTCGGCGGCGGTGTGGTGCCAGGCCAGGGCCAGCTTCCAGGCGAGGTTGTCGACGTCGCGTAGCCCTTCGTCCAGCCCCTGCGTACCGAGCGCTCCGATCAGGTGCGCGGCGTCCCCGGCGAGGAAGGCCCGCCCGACCCGCCAGCGCCGGGCGAGCCGATGGTGGGCCAGATGGACGCCGGTGTCCAGGAGTTCGTACGGGGGCAGCGAGCCGCACCAGCCGGTCAGGGTGTCGCGGACCCGGCTGAGCAGCGCCTCGGGGGTCACCAGATCGTGGCTCGGGGGGAGCAGCCAGTCGATCCGCCAGGCCCCGCCGGGCAGCGGACGTGCCGTCACCTCGGCGTCGGCACCGCGCCACGGCGGCGAACGGTGCAACAGGCCCTCGCCGGGGGAGGGCAGATCGGCCCGGAGCGCGGCCACCGCGTGCCGCTCCACCGCGGTCCGCCCGGGGAAGCGCACCCGGAGCAGCTTGCGCACCGTGGAGCGCGGCCCGTCGCAGCCGATCAGATAGCTGCCGCGCCACCAGACGCCCTTGCCTTGCGCCCCGTCGCCGTCGTCGCGCGCCTCGGGGCCGGCCCCGTCGGCCCCATCGGTCTCGTCCGCACCCTCCGTGTCGGGCACCAGCCGGGTGTGGACGCTGACGCCGCCCTCGTCCTGCTCCAGGGTGTCCAGCCGGTGGCCGGTGGCTATGTGGACCAGGCCGTTGCCGGTCTGCCTGCCGTACGGGGCCAGCGCGGCGCGCAGCGAGCGGGTGAGTACGTGTTGCGGCAGGTGCAGCGGTGAGGCGACGCCGGGTGTCTCGACGTCGGTGCTGCCGGCGGCCAGCGGGGCGGTGGCGCCGTTGCCGGCCCCGTTCCGTACGGCCCGTGGACCGTCGAAAGCCACCTGACGCACCGTCTGCCGCCGGCGCACGGTGCGCCAGCCGGTCCAGCGCGCCCCGTCGTCGGTGGCGACGGCGCAGCCCAAGAGGCTCAACATGTGGGCCGTGTCCGGTCGGAGCACGGCGGTGCGCGCGGGGCGCTGTTCGTCTATGCGGGGGCGCCCCGGTCCCTCGTCGAGCAGGATGACGGGTACGTCGCGCCGGGCGAGGGCGAGCGCCAGGGCGAGTCCGACGGGCCCCGCCCCCACGATGATCACCGGGTCCACGGCGCGGCTCCCTCATCCCTGCGGCAGGTATGGGAACTGTCTAGAGGAGCCCGGTACGCGATCACAGAACGTATGCAACCCATTGCTGCTGCCATCGTCAAGTGACGGCCGGGAGCACGCGGAAGCATGTACGCCCATGACCTGGCCGAGGATATACGCCCAGTACAGGGCCGGATACGCCAGCGTGGCGACCGGGCCGCACCCGTGTGCGGAACCGTCCTACGGATCGACCGCGTCGCGACCGTAACCGTCGCCCCCTCAACCACGTTGCCGCCGTGCTCCGTGCTCCGTGCTCCGTGCTCCGTGCTCCGTGCTCCGTGCTCCGTGCTCCGTGCTCCGTGCTCCGTGCT
>NZ_JBEHZD010000837.1:0-2373 GCF_040240285.1 Streptomyces sp. HSW2009
GGGGGGGGGGGGGGGGGGGGGGGGGGGGGGGGGGGGGGGGGGGGGGGGGGGGGGGGGGGGGGGGCGGCCCGCCCCCCCCCCCCCCCCCCCCCCCCCCCCCCCCCCCCGCTGCGCCGGGCGGGGCTCAGCCCTCCGCGCCCTCCGCGAAGACCGGCGGCTGCGGGTCGTACTCGATGCCCTTGCGGACCGCCGCCGCGCGCCAGGGTGCGACGAGGTGGCCGACCAGGTACAGGCTCATGTCGATGCCCGCCGAGATGCCGGCCGAGGTCAGCAGGTCGCCGTCGGCCACGAAGCGCTCGCCGTCGCGGACGTCGATGGTCGGGTCGAGTTCGCGCAGCCGGTCGAGCGAGGCCCAGTGGGTGGTGGCGGGGCGCCCGGCGAGCAGCCCGGCCGCCGCGTACACCAGCGAACCGGTGCAGACGCTGGCCATCAGCGGGACCTTGGCGCGCTGTTCACGCACCCACTCCAGGTGCGGCTCGTCCGCCAGCAGCACGCGGGTGCCTCGGCCGCCCGGGTGGATCAGCACGTCCAGTTCGGGCAGGTCGGCCGCGGCGTGCTCGATCTGCACGGTCAGCCCCTTCGCGCAGGTCACGGGCGCCCCGTCGAGCGAGAAGCAGACGGCGCGCCAGTTGTCCTCGGGGAAGTGCTGGGTCCAGTACGAGAGCACCTCCCAGGGGCCGATCGCGTCCAACTCCTCCACGCCGGGGAAGAACAGGATGCCGATGGTGCGGGTACGGACCGGGTCGGGCTGCTGGCTCAGGCTCGGGTCAAGGCTCATGGCGCCATGGAAGCAGGGTCCCCCGCGCAGGGCGCGCCATTTCAGTCCCCGAGCCGGCGCAGCCGCTCCGCGTCGGCCGTCCGGGGGCAGGTGCCGCAGGCTTCGCCGGGCCGCACCGCGTAGTAGAGGCAGCAGCCGGTGCGCGTACGGGTGAGGTGGGTGGCGCCGGTGCGGCCGGTCAGCCGGCGGAAGTTCGCGGCGGCCGGGTACGGGGCGATGGCCCGCGGCAGCACCTCGGTGGCCCGGCGCACCGCGCGCTCCTCGTCGCCGAGCGTGCGGCCGAGCGTCCAGATGCCGGAGAGCAGGTCGTCGCCCGCCATCCCCCACAGGGCGCGCGGCCCGCGCCGGAACGCGGGCGCGACGGCGGTCAGCAACGGCCGCACCAGATCGGCGAAGGCGTCCCGCAGCGCACCGCGCAGCGCCTCCGCGTCGGGCACCGTACGCACCCCTGGCAGCCCGGCCGCCGGATCGCCCGGCAGACAGACGAAGCCGCCCGGCGTGACCTCGTACCGGTCGGCGGCCAGGTCGTACCTGACCGCGCGCGGGGCGAGCAGCGGCACCCGGTCCTCCAGGTACCAAGGGCCGCTGACCAGCAGCGAGAGGGACCAGAGCGAACCGTGCAGGGCGCGGGCCGCGAGCACGTGGCGGGGTGGGGCGGTTGGGGCGGTGGGGGCGGTGGGGGCGGTGGGGCCCGTGGGGTCCGTGGTGGCGCACGGGGTGCCGGCCTGAGGGGACGGAGCGCCGGCCGGAGCGCCGGCCGGGGCGCACGGGGCAGCCGTCGCGGCGATCCGGGCGGCCTCCGCCGCGAGGAACTCCTCGATCAACTCCGGGCGCAGGGCGAGCTGTTCCAGCGTCGGCCTACTGCGCAGCGGAATTGACGGTGCGCCATATTCCGTACGGGCAAGGGGCGCTGGCGTACCGGTCAGCTCGCCAGATGCCGCTTCAACGGGCCAACGGACGTCCAGGTGCAGCGGTTCGAGGAGCGCGGCCAGCCGTGCGTAGCCGCGGGCGAGCAGGAGCGCGCCGTGCGGGGTGGTGGCGTCGTCGGGCGGGCAGGCCGGGGCAAGGGCCAGCGTCATCGGGGTTCCTCAGCACCAGAGATAGCAAGGCAAGCCTTACCTTAGCCGCATCTGAGCGGGCTTCTGATCATCCACGCCCACGATGTGGTCGCAAGAAGCACGCGTCGGCCAGCCCCCACCGGCCCCCGCGCCTCACCCGACTCGCGGCCCCGACCGATCACCGCTGGTCAGCGCGGTGCCGCGGCTGGGCCGGCCGGGTGGTACGGCAGGGGGCAGTACGACGAATTCCGTACGGCGCCCGGGGGTCGCCCAGCCGGCGCGGCGGCGCGCGGGAGTTACGGGGTCGGCCGCCCTGCGCGGCGGCGAGCCGGGGTTGCGGGGTTGCCCCACCCCGCCCGGCGGCACCCCGGGGTCACGGGGTTGACCCACCCCGCCCGGCGGCTAGCGGGAGTTGGGGGGGGGGCCCCCCCCCCCCCCGCGGGCCCCCGGGGGGGCCCCCCCGCCGCGCTGACCGAGGTGACGCCGGGGATCACCTCCGTCGGGTAGCGGTCCGCGAGGCGCTTGTGCATGTGCATG
>NZ_JBEHZD010000838.1:0-2357 GCF_040240285.1 Streptomyces sp. HSW2009
GGTGCGTACCCGGCTAGATCACCAGGCTGAGCAGGGCGGCCATCACGAAGCCGACGACCGAGAGCACCGATTCGAGCACCGTCCAGGACTTGAGGGTGTCGCGCTCGGAGATGCCGAAGTACTTGGCGACCATCCAGAAGCCGCCGTCGTTGACGTGCGAGGCGAAGATCGAGCCGGCGGATATCGCCATGATCACCAGGGCGAGGTGGGCCTGCGAGTAGTCGCCGTCGGCGAGCAGCGGCGAGACGATGCCGGCGGTGGTGACGATGGCCACCGTCGCCGAACCCTGGGCGACCCGCAGCACCAGCGAGATCAGCCAGGCCAGCACGATGACCGGCAGGCCCGCGCTGTCGAAGGCGTCGGCGAGCGCCTGGGCGACGCCGCTGCCCTTGAGCACGGCACCGAACACGCCGCCGGCGCCGACCACGAGCAGGATGTTGCCGACCGGCTTGAGCGATGCGGTGGAGACCGTCTCCAGCGACTTGCGCGACCAGCCGCGGCGCAGCCCGAGCAGGTAGTACGCGAGCAGCAGCGCGATGGTCAGCGCCACGAAGGGGTGGCCGAAGAACTCCACGACCGAGCGGCCCGTGCTGGGGTCGAAGGCGATGGAGGAGAAGGTCGCGCAGAGGATGAGCAGCAGCGGGGTGCCGATGATGGCGAGCACCATGCCGACCGGGACCGGGGCCTCCATGGCACCCGAACCCGCCTGCTCGCCGGCCCCGTCGGAACCCGCACCGCCGGCGCCGCTCTTATCTGCGGCGCCCTTGCCGGCGGAGCCCGTGCCAGCAGAACCCTTGCCGGTCGCGGCCTTGTCCGCGGCGGCCCTGTTGGCCCGCTGTTCGGCGATGACCGCGGCCTTGGCCTCCTCGGCCGCCTCCAGCATGTCCTGCGGTACGGGGACGAAGACGCGGTGGCCGATCCAGGCCGCGTACGCCCAGGCGGCGAGCACCGCGGGGATGCCGCAGACCACGCCCATCAGGATGACCCAGCCGAGGTCCACGTCGAGCAGTCCGGCCGCGGCGACCGGGCCCGGGTGCGGCGGCAGGAACGCGTGCGTCATGGACAGGCCGGCCAGCAGCGGCATGCAGTACAGCAGGATCGACTTGCCGCTGCGCTTGGCCGCCGCGTAGACGATCGGTGCGAGGACGAAGATGCCGACGTCGAAGAAGACCGGGATGCCGAAGATCAGGCCGGTTAGGCCCATCGCCAGCGGCGCCCTGCGCTCGCCGAAGAGGGTCAGCAGCCGGGCGCTGAGCGCCTCGGCGCCGCCGGAGACCTCCAGGATCGCGCCGAGCATGGTGCCCAGGCCGATGATGATCGCGACGTGGCCGAGGATGCCGCCCATGCCGGATTCGATGAGCGAGACGGCGTCGGACTTCTGCACGGTGCCGAAGAGTTCGGTGACCGAGAGCCCGGCCGCGAGCCCGACCGCGATGGAGACCGCGAGCAGTGCGACGAAGGGCTGGAGGCGCACCTTGATGATCAGGAAGAGCAGCAGCGCGATGCCGAGGCCGGCGACGGTCAGCAGACCGGCGGTGCCGTCGATGAGCAGCAAGAGACCACCGGTGTGCGGCGGCGTCTCGGCCGCGGGTGCGGCAGCGAGAAACATGGGAACTCCGTTGTTTCCAGGGATCGGTCGGTGAAGGGATCGGAGGAGCGCGCGCCGGCGGCTGAGCGCCGGCGACCAGGCTGCGCGCACCGGTGAACGGGGGGCGCGAGGTGTGGGGTGTCACGTGCCTTGAGGTGGAGCGGTGGGGTGTGACCGCGGTGACCGGTGGGCCGCCACGGGTGGTGCGGTACGGGTGGTGCGGTACGGAAGGTGTTGCAGAGGGTTTGCGGAAGGTGGTGCGGAGAGGTTGCAGAGGGTCGGCGGACGCGCCCCGCTCGCTGGGTGTGGGGGCGGGCCTGCCGGTCTTGGGTGCGTACGCGCCGTGGTCAGCGGCGGTGGTGTGCGGGGTGGTGTGCCGGGGCCGGTTCGCCGGGTGCGCGCCGTGGTCAGCGGCGGTCTCCGGGGCCGGTCTCGCGGCGACGGGGCCGGGCGGCGTGCTCGACGGGGCACGGCGCGGGACCCCGGTCCAGGGGTGCGGTGCGTACGGAGCGCACGCGGCGCGGGGAGCAGCGGGGTGGCTCGCCCCACCGTCCCGCCGGTCGTCAACTGACCTTATTTGTCGGCTAGTTGATGACATCGGAGGTGCGGGCACGGCTGCTGGTCAGGCTGCCGACGTGAGGCTTCTGGAGTTGGTGCGGCTCGTACGGGTGGTACGGCTCGTACGGGTGGTGCGGTGGTGCACGCGGCCCCGCGGGGTGCGCGGGCGCCGGGAAGGTGTGGGCGGGAGGCGTGCCCTACCCGCCCCCGG
>NZ_JBEHZD010000839.1:0-2352 GCF_040240285.1 Streptomyces sp. HSW2009
CCCGCGCCCGGGGGGGGCGCGCTGCGCGGGAGACGGGGGGGGGGGGGCGGGTGGCGCTGTGGGGGCCCGGCTGGCGGAACCGCCCCGGGCCCGCCCCGCCTTGGGGCGGGCCCAGCTCTCCCGCACGTGCCCGTACGCGTGCGTACGTGAGTGTTTCGGCTCTCCCGCACGTGCCCGTACGCGCGCGTACGTGAGTGTTTCGGCTCTCCCGCACGTGCCCGTACGCGCGCGTACCCAAGTGGTTCGGCTCTCCCGCACGTGCGGGCACGCGCGGTACGGGTGCGACCTCGTACGGGCGGGGCCGCTGCGATACAGGCGGGGCGTCGCGGCATGGGCGTCACGCCCGTACGGCTACGGCGCTGCGGCGCCACCCCTACCCCCCGCGCCCCCCATGCCGCGCCCCCCACACACCGAGCCCCAAACCACCCACCCCCACGCCCACCGGCCCCGGCTGGTCAAGACGGCCTGATGCGCCAGCCCGAACGGACGATCCCTCCGCCTGTTCGCGATTCCCGCCACCGCGGGGCCGAGGGCCCGCCCACCGTCCGGCGTCGACCGGATGGGCGAACTCTGCTCCGTACGGGCGTAATTGACGGTGTGTCGAACAAGCGGCGGGCGATGTGGGATCGGGCGGCACGGGGCCGCGCTGCTCATAACCGGGCGAACATCAGTACATCCGAAATTGGTATTGGAGGGGCATGAGGGGGCGGGCCTAGCGTCGGGGGCATGACGGAAACGCCCTTCACCAATTACGTAGAGCTCCTTCTCGAATCGTTCCAGCACGACCCCGGGCGCACCGTGCTCACCGCCGACGACGGCACGGCGGTGCGCGCGGGCCGGTTAGCGGAGCAGGTGCACGGGTTCGCGGCCGAGTTGGTCGACCGCGGCATCGGGCGCGGCGACACCGTCGTGCTGCTCTGCGGCAACCGGCCCGAGGCGCTCAGCGCCCGCTACGCGGTGAATCTGATCGGCGCCCGGGTGGTCTTCCTCTACGAGGCGCTGGCCCCCGAGGCGCACGCGCAGATCACCGCGAGCGTGGAGCCGGCCGCGCTGCTCGTCGACGCGGAGCTGACCGCGGCGGCCGAGGCGCTGCGCGCCCACTCCCGGCCCCCGCTGGTCCTCGCCATCGGCCCGAGCGGGGTCGGTGACGACCTGCTGGCCCGTGCCGCGGGGCACCGCGGGCGCCAGGTGCCGCCCGCGGCCGGCCCCGCCGACGACTGGTGCATCCGACACACCGGCGGCACCACCGGCGTCCCCAAGGGCGTGCGCATGCAGCACGGTTTCCACAGCGAGACGATGCGCTCGGGGACCCTTGCGACGCCGTACGTGTCGACGTTCTTGGTCTGCACCTCGCTGGCGCACCTGGCCGGCATGGTCGCCGATCTGACGCTGCTGGCCGGCGGGCGGGTGGTGATCCAGCGCGGGTTCGAACCGGCGGCGGTGTACGCGGCGATCGAGCGCGAGCGGATCACCGACCTGTGGCTGCTGCCGCCGCTGCTCTACACGCTCCTGGACCACCCGGCGCGGGCCACGACCGACCTGTCGAGCGTGCGCCGCATCGCGTACGGGGGCTGCGCCGCGTCGGCGTCCCGGCTGCGGGAGGCCGCGGAGGCGTTCGGGCCGGTGCTGCACGGCTGGTACGGCCAGTCGGAGGCCGGCATGATCGCGGCGCTCGGGCCGGACGAGCACACCGTGCTGGGCGCGGCGGGGCAGGTCACGGTGGGCCGGCCGGTGCGCGGCGCCAGCGTGGAGATCCGCGACGAGGAGGGGAAGCCGCTGCCGGTCGGCGAGACCGGCGAGATCTGCGTCCGCACTCCCCAGATCATGGGTGGTTATTGGCGACAGCCCGAGGCCACCGCGAAGGTGCTGCGCGACGGCTGGGTGCACACCGGTGACCTGGGCTATCTCTCCGACGCCGGCTATCTCTTCCTGGTGGACCGGGTCAGCGACAAGATCATCGTGGTGGGCGGCCACGTCTACCCGACCGATGTTGAGGAGTTGCTGATCGGCCATCCCGCGGTGGCCGGCTGCGTGGTGTTCGGGGTGCGCCGCCCGGACGCGAGCGAGGCGGTGCACGCCGCGGTCGTCCCGGCCCCGGGCCAGCAGGTGGAACCGGCGGCCCTGCGCGCGTACGTGACCGAGCACCGGGGCCCGATGTACACGCCGGAGACGGTACGGGTCATCGACCAGATCCCGCTGACCCCGGTCGGCAAGCCCGACCGCAAGTCGCTGGCGGCGGCCGTACGGGCGGAGGCGGCGGCGAGCGGCTGACCTTCTGCTGACGGGGCGGGACGGGACCCGGCTGCGGGGCGGCTCGGCCCCGGCGCAGGGCGGGCCCCGCGGGCTCCGGGC
>NZ_JBEHZD010000084.1:0-19861 GCF_040240285.1 Streptomyces sp. HSW2009
TCCACCACCAGATGACGGGCCAACAACGCACCCAAACCACCCGTACCACCCGTGATCAACACCGTGCCACCGCCGTCGAACGGCGTGGTCCCCGGTTCGGGCAGGTCCTCGGCCTGGGCCACCCGGGCCAGCCGCGCCGCGAGCACCCGCCCGTCCCGCACGGCCACCTGCGGCTCCTCGGCGGTCAGCGCCGCCCGCAGCGCCGATGACGCGTCGCCGTGGTCCTCCGGGTCCAGGTCCACCAGCAGGAACTTCCCGGGGTGCTCGGTCTGCGCGGAGCGCAGCAGGCCCCACACGGCGGCCTCGGCCGGGGTGCGCACCTCACCGGAGGACCGGGCACCCATCGCACCGCGGGTCACGAACACCAGGTAGGAGTCGCCGAACCGCTCGTCGGTGACCCACGACCGCACCAGTTCCAGCGCGCGGTACGTGACGCCACGTACCTGCCCCGCCAGATCCGCCCCGTCGTCGATGCCGGCCGCGTCCGCGGCGCCCGCCACCATGACGACGTCCGGCGGTGTGGCCCCGGAGTCGACCGCCTCGCGCAGCGCGGCCAGATCCGCGTACGACACCACGTCGGCGCCCGCGCCCTCCAGGCCGGAGCGCACCCCGAGGCCGTCCGTGCCCAGCACGGCCCACGTCCCCTCGGAGGCCGGAGCCGGCGCGCCGACGGGAACGGGGGTCCAGTCCAGCCGGAAGAGCGAGTCGTGCCCGGCCGGCGCGGAGCCGGCCGACTGGATCTGCCCCTCGGCCACCAGCCGCAGCGTCAGGGAGTCGACGGTGGCCACGGCCCGACCGCTGGTGTCGGCCACGGCGATGCCGATCGAGTCGGGCCCGAGCGAGCTGAGGCGCACCCTCAGCTCCGCGGCGCCGGTGGCGCGCAGCGATACGCCGGTCCAGGAGAACGGAAGCCTGGCCAGCCCCGCTTCCTCCTGCGGTACGAACATGACGGCCTGGACCGCCGCGTCCAGGAGGGCGGGGTGCAGTCCGAACCGCTCCGCGTCCGACGCGTTCTCATCGGGCAGACGCACCTCGGCGAAGACCTCGTCACCACGGACCCACACCGCTCGCAGCCCCTGGAAGACCGGGCCGTAGGCGAAGCCGCCCGCGGCCATCCGGGCGTAGACGTCCTCGGTGTCGATCCGTTCGGCGCCCTCCGGGGGCCATGCGGCGAGGTCGGCCTGGCCGGTGTCGTCCTGCGCCGTGCTCCGCGCGAGCAGACCGGAGGCGTGCTGGGTCCACGGCTGCTCCATGGTGGAGTCTTCCGGCCGGGAGTACACGTTCAGCGAGCGCGTGCCATTCTCGTCCGGTCCGCCCACCGCCAACTGGAGGTGGACCGCGCCCCGCTCGGGCAGCACCAGCGGCGCCGTGAGGGTCAGTTCCTCGACCCGGTCGCATCCCACCTGGTCGGCGACGTGCAGGGCCAGTTCGATGAAGGCGGTGCCGGGCAGCAGGATCGTGTCCTGCACCATGTGGTCGACGAGCCACGGGTCGATCTGCGGCGAGAGGCGGCTGGTGAACAGGAAGCCGTCCGCGTCGGGCAGTTCGACGGCGGCGCCCAGCAGCGGATGCGTCGGCGGGACGAGCCCCACGGCGGTCACATCGCTGGCGAACGACGACAGGGCCTCCAGCCAGTAGCGCTCCCGCTGGAAGGCATAGGTGGGCAGCTCGACCCTGCGGGCGCCACGCCCGGTGAAGATCCGCTCCCAGTTCACCGCGACGCCGCCCACGTGGAGCTCGGCCAGCGCCGTCGTCAGTGTCCGCGCCTCGGGGCGGTCCTTGCGCAGCACCGGCACCAGGACCGGCTCGGCGGTGCCCTCGGGGCGGTCCGCCACGCAGTCCCGCGCCATCGCGGTGAGCACGCCGTCGGGACCCACCTCGATGAACCGGGTCATGCCCAGCTTCTCCAACGCCCGTACCCCGTCGGCGAACCGCACGGCCGCGCGGACGTGGCGCACCCAGTACTCCGGCGAGCACACCTCGTCCGCGCCCGCCAGCTCACCGGTCACGTTGGAGACCAGGGAGATGGCCGGCTTGGCGAAGGTCAGCTCTTCGACGACCTTGCGGAAGTCGCCGAGCATCGCGTCCATGCGCGGCGAGTGGAAGGCGTGGCTGACCCGCAGCCGCTTGGTCTTACGACCCTGCGCCGACCACTGGCCGGCGATCTCCTCTGCGGCGGCCTCGTCACCGGCGATGACCACGGCGGTCGGACCGTTGACGGCCGCGATGCTCACCTCGGCCTCACGACCGGCAAGCGTTCCCGAGACCTCTTCCTCGGACGCCTCGATGGCGACCATCGCGCCGCCCTCGGGCAGGGCCTGCATCAGCCGACCACGCGCCGCGATCAACGTGCACGCGTCCTCCAGCGAGAACACCCCGGCCACATGCGCCGCAGCGACCTCTCCCACCGAGTGACCGATCAGCACGTCCGGGGTGACACCCCAGTGCTCCAGCAACCGGAACAACGCCACCTCAACCGCGAACAACGCGGGCTGCGTGAACGCCGTCCGGTCCAGCAGTTCGGCCTCCGCACTGCCCTCCGCTGCGAACACCACCTCCCGCAGCGGACGGTCGAGCAGCACATCCAGGTGCGCGCACACCTCGTCCCACGCGTCGGCGAACACCGGGAACGTCTCGTACAACTCCCGTCCCATGCCCAGGCGTTGCGCGCCCTGACCCGAGAACAGGAAGGCCGTCTTGCCGGCCGCTCCCGCCGTGCCCCGTACGACGCCGGGCGAGGTCTCGCCCTTCGCGAGGGCGTCGAGGCCACGCAGCATGTCCGCGCGGTCCTCGCCCACCAGGGCGGCTCGCTGGTCGAAGAGGGACCGGGTCGTCGCCAGGGAGTAGCCGACGTCCACGGTGGGCATGAACTCCTCGGCCAGCGTGGCGAGTTGGTCCCGCAGCCGCTCGGCCTGGCCGCGCAGGGCGGCGTCGGTCCTGCCGGAGAGTATCCACGGCACCGGGGCCCCGGTGGTGTCCGGGGCGGTCGTGGCCCGCGGCGCCTCCGGCTCGTCGACGACCGGCGCCTGCTCGATGATCGTGTGTGCGTTGGTGCCGCTCACGCCGAAGGCGGACACCGCCGCCCGGCGCGGACGGTCCGTCTCCGGCCAGGGCACCGTCTCGGTCAGCAGCTCGACGTCGCCCGCCGACCAGTCCACGTGCGGTGTCGCCTCGTCCACGTGCAAGGTCTTGGGAAGGACGCCCTTACGCATGGCCGTCACCATCTTGATGACGCCCGCGACACCGGCCGCGGCCTGCGTGTGACCGATGTTCGACTTGATGGCGCCCAGCAGCAACGGCCGGCCCTCGGGACGGCCCTGGCCGTAGGTGGCCAGCAGTGCCTGTGCCTCGATCGGGTCGCCGAGGGGCGTGCCGGTGCCATGGGCCTCGACCACGTCCACGTCGGCGGAGGCCAGCCGGGCACCGGCCAGCGTCTGCTCGATCAGCCGTTGCTGCGACGGGCCGTTGGGCGCGGTGAGACCGTTGGAAGCACCGTCCTGGTTGATCGCCGAACCCCGGATGACGGCCAGCACCTGGTGGCCGTTGCGCCGGGCGTCCGACAGCCGCTCCACCAGGAGCATGCCCACGCCCTCGGACCAGCCGGTGCCGTCGGCCGACGCGGCGAACGCCTTGCAGCGGCCGTCGAAGGACAGCACGCGCTGGGCACTGAACTCGATGAACGTGCCCGGTGTGGCCATGATCGTGACACCGCCGGCCAGCGCCACGGAGGACTCCCCCTGGCGCAGCGACTGCACGGCCATGTGCAGGGCGACCAGCGACGACGAGCACGCGGTGTCCACCGTGACGGCCGGGCCCTCGAAGCCGAAGGTGTAGGAGATGCGGCCGGAGGAGACGCTGGGGGCGCTGCCGAGGCCGAGATACCCCTCCACTCCTTCGGCGTCCTTCAGGATGCGTGAACCGTAGTCGTGGTAGTTGGAGCCGACGAAGACTCCGGTCTGGGTTCCGCGCAGCGCCACGGGGTCGATGCCGGCGCGCTCGAACGCCTCCCAGGACGTCTCGAGGAGCAGCCGCTGCTGCGGGTCGATCGCCATCGCCTCGCGCGGCGAGATCCCGAAGAACGCCGGGTCGAAGTGGCCGACCTCGTCGAGGAAGCCGCCCGCCCTGACATAGCTGGTGCCGGACTTCTCGGGGTCCGGGTCGTAGAGGCTGTCGACGTCCCAGTCGCGGTCCTCGGGGAACCCGGAGATCACATCGCCCTCGGCCATCAGCAGGTCCCACAGCGCCTCGGGGCTGCGTACCCCGCCGGGGAACCGGCAGCTCATGCCGATGATGGCGATCGGCTCATCGGTGGCGACGGACGTGTCGAGCGCCTCCGGCCGCTTGGGCGCGGCGGCGCCCCCGGTGGCCGGCTGCTTGCCGAACATCTCGGTGTGCAGGTACCGGGCCAGCACCGTGGCGGACGGGTAGTCGAAGACACAGGTGACCGGCAGTCGGAGGCCGGTGACCACGCCGAGGCGGTTGCGCAGCTCGACGGCGGTCAGCGAGTCGAAGCCGAGGTCGCGGAAGGCGCGGTCGGCCTCCACCGCGTCGGCGCTGTCGTAGCCGAGGACGTCGGCGGCCTGGTTGCGCACCAGTTCCAGGAGGAGCCCCGGCTGCTCGGCGGGGGACAGCTCGGCCATCTCCCGGCGCAGCGCGGAGATCGCGTCGTCGCCGTCGCTCGCGTCCGCACCAGCGGTGGCAGCGGCAGCGGGGCGGTTCAGCTCGGGCACCTCGCGGAACAGCGCGTTCGGACGTGAGCCGACGAACTCCGGCTGGAAGCGGTCCCAGTCGATCTCGGCGATGACCAGGAACGTCTCGTCCAGTTCAAGCGCCTGCTGCATTCCGGAGATCGCCAGCTCGGGCGCCATCCCGACCACGCCGGAACGGTCCATCCGCTCGCCGACCTGGCCGGAGCCGAGTCCGCCACCGGCCCACGCGCCCCAGCCGATCGAGGTGGCGGGAAGTCCATCAGCGCGCCGCTGCAACGCCAGTGCGTCGAGGTAGGAATTGCCCGCCGCGTAACTGCCCTGCCCCGGGCCGCCCAGGGTGGCGGCGCCGGAGGAGAAGAGCACGAAGGCTGACAGGTCCATCCCGGCGGTCAGCTCGTGCAGGTTCCGCGTCGCGTCCACCTTCGGACGCAGTACGCCGGCCGCCCGCTCCACCGTCAGGGCGTCCACCACACCGTCGTCCAGCACACCGGCGGTGTGCACCACACCGGTCAGCGGGAACTCGCTCGGAATCGCGTCCAGAACCGCCGCCAGAGCCTCCCGGTCGGCCGCATCACACGCCGCCACCGTCACCCGCGCACCCAGACCCTCAAGCTCCGCCTTCAACTCGGCGGCACCCTCAGCCTCCAACCCACGACGGCTGGTCAACACCAGATGCTCAGCACCCGTACGCGCCAACCAACGCGCCACATGACCACCCAACGCACCCGTACCACCGGTCACCAACACCGAACCCGAGCTCTGCCAGGACCCACGGCCCGCCGCGTCCTCGGCCACCGTGGCCCGCACCATGCGCTTGGCGAACACGCCGGAGCCGCGCACCGCGACCTGGTCCTCGCCCTCCGCACCCGCCAGCACCCCGACCAGCCGGGCCGCCGCACGGCTGTCCACGGTCTCGGGCAGATCGACCGCGCCACCCCAGCGCTGGGGGTACTCCGCCCCCACGATCCGGCCCAGGCCCCACACCAGCGACTGCACCGGGCTCACCAGCCGGTCCGAACGACCCACCGACACCGCACCCCGAGTACCGCACCACAACGGAGCCGTCACACCCGCATCACCCAGCCCCTGAACCAGCCCCACCAACGCGGCAAACCCAGCAGGCACACCCTCGAAGAACTCGTGCCCCGACTCGTCCAACGCCAGCAGCGAGAACACACCCGCCACACCCGACGGCTCCACCCCAGCCCCGTCGAGCGCCGCACGCAGCCGCTCCGCGACCACCTCGCGGTCGTTGCCCGATGCGTCCAGCACCACGCGGACGACAGCGGCCCCGTTCGCCTCCAGCCCGTTCACCGTGGCGGACACCAGGGCGTCATCGGCGTGCGACGCGGGAAGGACGACGAGCCAGGCGCCCGAGAGGGCCGCGTCGGTGGCGGACGCCAGGGGCTTCCAGACCACCTTGTAGCGCCAACTGTCGACCGTGTTCTGCTCACGCCGCTGACGACGCCAGGACGACAGCGCGGGAAGCAGCGCCGTCAACGACGACTGCGCCTCCGCACCCTCCACCTCCAACGTACGGACCAGCGACTCCAGGTCCTCGCGCTCGACGGCCTCCCAGAACCGGGCGTCCACAGCGTCCGCGCCCAGGTCGTCGGCGGTGGCCGACATCTCCCAGCCCGACACGTCCAGCCAGTACCGCTGCCGCTGGAAGGCGTACGTCGGCAGCTCCACCCGGCGGGCGCCCCGGCCCCCGATCAGAGCGGTCCAGTCGACCGTGACACCCCGCACGAACACCTCGGCGGCGGAGGTCAGGAACCTCTCGGTCCCGCCCTCATCGCGGCGCAACGTGCCGGTGACCAACGCTTGCGCTTCGACGGCCTCCACCGTCTGCTGCACGGGCAGGGTGAGTACGGGATGCGGGCTCACCTCGATGAACACGGTGTGACCGTCATCGAGCAGGGTGCGGGTGGTGGCCTCAAGCTCCACGGTCTGGCGCAGGTTCCGGTACCAGTACTCCGCGTCCAGACCCGCCGTGTCCAGCAGCTCACCGGACACGGTGGAATAGAACGGCACCTGCGAGGAGCGCGGCGCGATGTCGACCAGGGCCTTCAGCAGCTCCTCGCGGATCTCCTCCACGTGCGCGGAGTGCGAGGCGTAGTCCACCGGAACCCGGCGGACCCGGACCTCCTCACCCTCCAGTTGGGTGACCATCTCATCCAACGCGCCGGGATCACCGGAGACGACAACCGAACCCGGGCCGTTGACCGCCGCGACCGAAATCGCGCCGTCCCAGGCCGCGATGCGCTCCCTGACCTGGTCGACCGGCAACCCGACCGACACCATGCCACCCCGGCCAGCAAGCCCAGCAGCGATGGCCTGCGACCGCAAGGTCACCACCTTCGCGGCGTCCTCCAGCGACAACGCACCCGCCACACAAGCAGCCGCGATCTCGCCCTGGCTGTGTCCCATGACCGCGTCAGGCTCGACACCCACCGAACGCCACAACTTCGCCAGCGACACCATCACCGCGAACAACACCGGCTGAACGACATCCACCCGGTCAAAACCGGGAGCGCCCTCAGCACCACGCAGGACATCCGTCAGCGACCAGTCCACATGGACCGACAGAGCCGACTCACACTCACCGATCGCCTCCGCGAACACCGGCGAGGAGTCCAACAACCCCACCGCCATACCCACCCACTGCGCACCCTGACCCGGGAACACAAACACCGAACGACCGGCGTCGCCGGTCCTCCCGCGTACCACTCCGTTCGACGTCGACGTGACGGTGTCCTCGGCGATCGCCTCAAGACCCTGGAGGAGTGCCTCGCGGTCGGCTCCGGTCACCACGGCCCGGTGCTCGAAGGCGGACCTGGTCGTCGCCAGCGAGAGGGCCACCTCCGCCACGTCCAACTCCGGGCGGTCCGCGAGGAATTCACGCAGCTTCCCGGCCTGCGCCCGCAGCGCCTCCGCGCCACGGCCCGACACCGGCCAGGCCACCGGGCCGTCGACGGCCTCGGCCTCATCGGCCTCCGTCTCCTCGGCCTCGGGAGCCTGCTCCAGGATGGTGTGCACGTTGGTGCCGCTCATGCCGAACGAGGACACCGCGGCGCGCCTCGGGTGCTCCCGGTCCGGCCACGGGATCGAATCGTTCAGCAGGGAGACGGCGCCTGCGGTCCAGTCGATGTGCGGCGAGGGCTCGTCCGCGTGGAGCGTCTTGGGCAGCACGCCCGCACGCATGGCCATCACCATCTTGATGACGCCCGCGACACCGGCGGCGGCCTGCGTGTGACCGAAGTTCGACTTGATGCCGCCCAGCCACAGCGGCTGGTCCGCGGGCCGGTCCTGGCCGTACGTGGCCAGCAGCGCCTGCGCCTCGATCGGGTCACCCAGCGACGTGCCCGTACCGTGCGCCTCCACCGCGTCGACCTCGGCGGCCGACAGACGGGCGCTGGTCAGCGCCTGCCGGATGACGCGCTGCTGCGAGATGCCGTTGGGCGCCGTCAGACCGTTGGACGCGCCGTCCTGGTTGATGGCCGAGCCCCGGACGACGGCCAGCACCTGGTGGCCGTTGCGCCGGGCGTCCGACAGCCGCTCCACGAGCAGCATGCCGACGCCTTCGCCCCAGCCCGTGCCGTCGGCCGCGGCGCCGAACGGCTTGCACCGGCCGTCCGCGGCAAGGCCGCGCTGCCGGCTGAACTGGATGAACGCCGACGGGGTGGACATCACCGTGACGCCACCGGCCAGCGCGAGGGTGCACTCGCGCTGGCGCAGCGCCTGGACGGCGAGGTGCAGGGCCACCAGGGACGACGAACAGGCCGTGTCCACGGAGAGCGCGGGGCCCTCCAGGCCCATGGTGTAGGAGATCCGGCCGGAGACGATGCTCGCCGCGTTGCCGGTGCCCGAGTGGCCCTCGACGTCCTCCAGGCTCTCGGCCGCGCCGAGCGTGAGCATGGAGTAGTCCTGGCCGTTGGTGCCGACGAACACACCGGTCCTGCTGCCCCGCAGGGACATCGGGTCGATGCCCGCGCGCTCGAACGCCTCCCAGGACGTCTCAAGCAGCAGCCGCTGCTGGGGGTCCATCGAGAGCGCCTCACGCGGGGAGATCCCGAAGAACCCCGGGTCGAACCGGTCGGCGTTCTCCAGGAAGCCGCCCTCGGTCGTATAGCTGGTGCCGGGACGGTCCGGGTCCTCGTCGTAGAGGGCGTCGATGTCCCAGCCCCGGTCCATGGGGAATTCCGCGACCGCGTCGGTACCGTCCGCCACCAAGCGCCACAGGTCTTCGGGAGAGCTCACCCCGCCGGGGAACCGGCAGCTCATGGCGACGATCGCGATCGGTTCCTGGTCGGCCGACTCGGCCTCAAGCAGACGCTGGCGAGTCTGCTGGAGATCCGCGGTCACCCGCTTGAGATAGTCGAGAAGCTTCTCTTCGTTCATTGTTATGTCACCCATGGAAGTAGTAAGGAACGGCCCTCGGGAACCAACCGCGCCAGCTCAGGAGATCCCGAGCTCCTTGTCGATGAAGTCGAAGATCTCGTCCGACGTCGCCGACTGGATCTTGTCCGAAACCGCCTTCTTGCCGGAGTTGCGCGCGTCCTGCTCCGCCTCTCCCCACTTCAGGAGGATCGTTTGCAGTCGCGTCGTGATCCTCGGCCGGTCCACGTCGTCGGCGGAGATCGTGGCCATCGCCGCTTCGATCCGGTCCAGTTCGCTGAGGATCGGTGTGGCCGCTGAGACCCCGTCCTCGACGACGTCGGTACGCAGTCGCCGGGCGAGCGCCACCGGCGTCGGGTGGTCGAAGACGATCGTCGCGGGCAGGCGCAGGCCCGTCGCGGCGTCGAGCCGGTTGCGCAGTTCGACGGCGGTCAGCGAGTCGAAGCCGAGTTCCCTGAAGGCCCGCTGGGACTCGACCGACTCCACCGACGGGAAGCCGAGTACGACGGCCACCTGGGTGGTGACCAGGTCGAGCAGCGCCCGTTCCTGCTCCGCCTCCGACAGTCCGGCCAGTCGCTCACGCAGTTCCGATCCACCGGTCTCGAACCCCGCGGTGGCACTGCCCGCGGTCGCGGCCTCCAGGATGCGCCGCGCCTCGGGCATCTCGTCCAGCAGCCTGCTGGCCCGTACGGCGGTGTAGGACGGTACGAAGCGTTCCCAGTCGAGGTCGGCGACGGCCAGGTGTGTCTCGTGGAGGTCGAGGGCCTGCTGGAGCGCCATCACCGCCAGCTCCGGCGTCATCGCGGCCATGCCGCCGCGGCGCAGCCGGTCCTCCAGCGCCCCGTCGACCGCCATGCCGCCCTCGGCCCACGGGCCCCAGGCCACCGAGGTGGCGGGAAGGCCCGGGGCCCGGCGCTGCTGCGCCAGGGCGTCGAGGTAGGCGTTGGCCGCCGCGTAACTGCCCTGCCCGGCCCCGCCGATCGCCCCGGCGAGCGAGGAGAACAGCACGAACGCGGACAGGTCGAGACCCTCGGTGAGCTCGTGCAGATGGCGGGCCCCGTCCACCTTGGGACGCAGCACGCCCGCCACCCGCTCCACCGACATCGAGTCCAGGACTCCGTCGTCCAGGACGCCCGCCGCGTGCACGACGGCGTTCAGCGGATACCGCTCGGGGATGGCGGCCAGTACGGCGGCCAGGGCGTCGCGGTCGGCGGTGTCACAGGCCGCGATGGTCACCTCGGTGCCCAGGGCGGTGAGTTCGTCGCGCAGTTCGGCCGCGCCGTCGGCTTCCAGGCCACGGCGGCTGGTCAGCACCAGGTGCTCGGCGCCGGCGCCCGCCAGCCACCGGGCCACCTGGCTGCCCACTCCCCCGGTGCCGCCGGTCACCAGCACCGAGCCGCGCGCGCCCCACGGCCGGGCCGTGGTCCGCGGCGCGTCGGCCCGCACCAGGCGCCGGGTGAACACGCCGGACGTGCGCACCGCCACCTGGTCCTCAAACTCGCCCGCACCGCCGCCCAGCACACCGGACAGCCGGTTCGCGGCCCGCTCGTCCAGCGTCTGTGGGAGGTCCACCAGACCGCCCCAGAGCCTGGGGTGCTCCAGTCCGGCGACCCGGCCGAGGCCCCAGATCTGCGCCTGGGCGGCGCTGCGCAGGGTGTCGGACCCGGTCACCGAAACGGCGCCCCGGGTCGCCACCCACAGCGGAGCCTCGACACCGGCGTCCACGAGTGCCTGCAACGCGACGAGGTTCAGCGCGAGCCCTCGCGGCACCACCGTGTGCCCGGCGCAGGGGTCCTCATCCAGGGCCAGCAGGGAGAGCACCCCGCTGGCGGCCCCATCGGACGCGCCTTCGACCGCGGTGCGCAGCCGCTCGGCGACCGCCGCGCGGTCGACGTCCGCCGCACCGTCGAGCACGATCCGCACCACGTCCGCGCCCTGCCGCTCGAACATGGTCACCGCGGAGGTGACCAGCGCGTCGTCGGCGTACGACTGGGGAACCATGACCAGCCAGGTGCCGGTCAGCGCCCGCTCCGCGAGCTCGGACACCGCGTTCCACGCGATCTGGTAGCGCCAGCCGTCCACGGTGGACCGCTCGCGGTGGCCCTTGCGGTACGACGACAGGGCGGGGAGCACCTCGGTCAGCGAGGCGTTCTTGTCGACGTCCAGCGCGGTGGTCAGCGCCTCCAGGTCCGCGCGCTCGACCGCGTCCCAGAACCGGGCGTCGACCGAGTCCGCGGAGGCGGCGGAGTCAAGGGCGCCGTCCTCGGGGGCGTCCAGCCAGTACCGCTGCCGCTGGAACGCGTACGTCGGCAGGTCGACCCGCCGGACGTCCTCGCCGGCGAACAGGGCCTCCCAGTCGACGGTGGCGCCGTGCACGTGGAGTTCGGCCAGCGCCGTCGTCAGCGCCTGGGCCTCGGCGCGGTCCTTGCGCAGCGCGGGCACCACGACGGGGGCTGAAGCCTCCTGGGCCGTCAGGCACTCCCGCGCCATCGCCGCGAGCACACCGTCGGGGCCGACCTCGAAGAACCTGGTCACGCCCGCGTTCTCCAGGGAGCGCAGCCCGTCCAGGAAGCGTACGGCCTCCCGCACGTGCCGCACCCAGTACTCCGGCGAGCACACCTCGTCGGCGCCCGCCGACTTGCCCGTCACATTGGAGATCAGGGCGATGACGGGCGGGGCGAACGACAGCCCCTCGACGACCTTGCGGAAGTCGTCCAGCATCGCGTCCATGCGCGGCGAGTGGAAGGCGTGGCTGACCCGCAGCCGCTTGGTCTTACGACCCTGCTGCTCCCACTGCCCGGCGATCTCCTCTGCGGCGGCCTCGTCACCGGCGATGACCACGGCGGTCGGGCCGTTGACCGCGGCGACGCTCACCTCGGCCGCACGACCGGCAAGCGTTCCCGAGACCTCCTCCTCAGATGCCTCGACGGCGACCATCGCGCCGCCCTCGGGCAGGGCCTGCATCAACCGGCTGCGGGCGGCGACCAGCGTGCACGCGTCCTCCAGCGAGAACACCCCCGCCACATGCGCGGCAGCGATCTCACCGATGGAGTGGCCCATCACCACGTCCGGTGCCACACCCCACGCGGCCAGCAGCCGGAACAGCGCCACCTCGATGGCGAACAGCGCGGGCTGCGTGAACGCCGTCTGGTTCAGCAGCTCGGCATCCGCGCCGCCCTCCGCCGCGAACATCACGTCCTTCAGCGGACGGTCAAGCAGCACGTCAAGCTGGGCACACACCTCGTCCAGCGCACGGGCGAACACCGGGTAGGCGTCGTACAACTCCCGTCCCATACCGAGCCGTTGCGCACCCTGGCCGGAGAACAGGAACGCCGTGATCCCCGTCGGAGTCGCGACCGCGCGCACGACGCCGGGGGCGTCCTCGGCAGCGGCGACGGCCTCAAGTCCGCGCAGCAGCTCTGCACGGTCCGCGCCGGTCAGTACGGCACGGTGCTCGAACACCGAACGGGTGGCGACCAGGGAGTAGCCGACGTCCTTCAGGCTCAGCTCCGGATGTGCGGTCAGTTGTGCCCGCAGTCGCCGTGCCTGGGCCCGCAGTCCGTCCGCGCTCCGGGCGGAGAGCGTCCAGGGCGCCGTGCCGCGGTCGTCGGGAGACGTCGCCTCGGCCGGTCGGGGGTCCTCGGCTTCCGAGGGGGCCTGCTCGATGATGGTGTGCGCGTTGGTGCCGCTCACGCCGAAGGCGGAGACGCCGGCCCGGCGCGGATGCCCGGTCTCGGGCCACTCGGTGGACTCCGTCAGCAGCCGCACCTCACCCGCCGACCAGTCCACCTGGCTCGACGGCTCATCCACGTGCAGCGTCTTCGGCAGGACGCCCTGCTGCATCGCCAGCACCATCTTGATGACACCAGCGAGCCCGGACGCAGCCTGGGTGTGACCGATGTTCGACTTCAGCGCACCCAACAGCAACGGCTGCCCCTCAGGACGCTCCCGACCGTACGTGGCCAGCAACGCCTGCGCCTCGATCGGGTCACCCAACGTCGTACCCGTACCGTGCGCCTCGACCGCGTCGACCTCGGCGGCCGACAGTCCAGCACTCGCCAACGCCTGCCGGATCACCCGCTGCTGCGACGGACCGTTCGGCGCCGTCAGACCATTGGACGCACCGTCCTGGTTGACCGCGCTACCGCGCACGACGCCCAGCACCTGGTGTCCGTTGCGCCGCGCGTCCGACAGCCGCTCCACGAGCAGCACGTCGACGCCCTCGCTCCAGCCCGTACCGTCCGCGGCGTCCGCGAACGGCTTGCAGCGGCCGTCGGGCGCGAGCCCGCCCTGCCGGCTGAACTCGACGAACGCCATCGGGGTGGCCAGCACCGCCACGCCGCCGACCAGCGCCATGTCGCACTCGCCCTGACGCAGCGACTGGCAGGCCAGGTGCAGGGCCACCAGCGACGAGGAGCAGGCGGTGTCCACCGTGATGGCGGGGCCTTCCAGGCCGTAGGTGTAGGCGAGGCGGCCGGAGACGACGCTGCCGGCGTTACCGGTCAGCAGGTGGCCCTCGACGTCCTCGGGCACCGTCTCCAGGTTGGTGCCGTATCCGGAGCCCGAGAAGCCGACGAACACACCGGTCTGGCTGCCCCGCACCGATGCGGGGTTGATGCCCGCCCGCTCGAACGCCTCCCAGGAGGTCTCCAGGAGCAGCCGCTGCTGCGGGTCGGTCGCCAGCGCCTCACGGGGCGAGATCCCGAAGAAGCCGGGGTCGAACTCGCCCGCGTCGTAGAGGAATCCGCCTTCCCGGGCGTAGAACGTGCCCGGCCGGTCCGGGTCGGGGTCGTACATGCCCGACAGGTCCCAGCCGCGGTCCGACGGGAACGCCGAGATGGCGTCACCGCCGCCGTCGATGAGCTGCCACAGGTCCTCCGGGCTCCGCACCCCACCGGGCAGGCGGCAGCTCATGGAGACGATCGCGATGGGCTCGTCGTCCGCGCCGGAGCCCGCGGGGCCCTGGGCACCGGTGGCCGGCGCCTGGGACGTGGTGCCCAGTACCTCGGCGCGCAGGTGCGCCGCGAGCACGCCGGCGCTGGGGTAGTCGAAGACCAGCGTGGCGGGGAGGCTGAGGCCGGTCTCGGCAGCCAGCCGGTTGCGCAGGTCGACCGCGGTCAGCGAGTCGAAGCCCAGGTCGCGGAAGGCCCGGTTCGGCTCGACCAGCTCGGCGGATGCGTAGCCGAGTACGGAGGCCGCGTGCCTGCGTACCAGATCGAGCAGCGCCCGGTCCCGCTCGCCCTCGGTGAGCGGCTTCAGCCGTTCCCGCAACTGGGCCCCGGCGGCGTCGGCGCTCTCGCCGTCCCCGCCCTTCGTCTCCAGCGCCGCAACCTCGTCGAGATCGCTGAGGAACGGGCTGGGCCGGACCGCGGTGAACGAGGGCGCGAACCGCTCCCAGTCCACGTCGACGACCGTGACCACACCGTCGTCACCGGCCACTGCGCGTTCCAGTGCGGCGATCGCCAACTGGGGTGCCATCGCGGGCAGTCCGCGCCGCGCTAGCTGCTCCCCCGCGTCGCCCCGGGTGGCCATGCCGCCCTCGGCCCAGGGGCCCCAGGAGACGGCAGTGCCCGCGAGACCCCGCGCACGGCGCCGCTCGACCAGCGCGTCCAGGAAGGCGTTCGCGGAGCCGTAGACGCCCTGGCTGCCGCCGCCCCACACACCGGAGATGGAGGAGAAGACCACGAACGCGTCGAGCTCACGGTCACCGAGCAGCTCATCCAGGTTGACGGCGCCCGCCACCTTGCCGGACACGACCGTGGCCGCGTCGGCGAGCTCCGTCTCCAGCAGGGAGGCCGCGAGCGTGACGCCCGCCGCGTGCACCACCGCGGTGAGCGGCCGGTCCTTGGGTACGGCGTCCAGGACGGCGGCGAGCGCGTCGCGGTCGGCGGCGTCGCACGCGGCCACCGTCACCTCGGCGCCCATGCCCTCCAGCTCTGCCTTCAGCTCGGCGGCGCCTTCGGCTTCGAGACCGCGGCGGCTGGTCAGCACCAGGTGCTCGGCGCCGCTACGGACCAGCCAGCGGGCCACCTGCCCGCCGAGCCCGCCCGTGCCACCGGTCACCAGCACGGTGCCGCGCGCCCGCCACGAGGTCCCTTCGCCGACGGCCGCAGCCGAGCGCGCCAGACGGCGTACGAAGACACCGGAGCCGCGCACCGCGACCTGGTCCTCGCCGTCCTCGACGGACAGCGCACCGGCCAGCCGCTGTGCGCCGCGCCGGTCCAGTGTCTCGGGCAGGTCCACCAGACCGCCCCACAGGGGCGGCAGTTCCAGAGCGGCCACCCGGCCGAGCGCCCAGACCATCGCCTGGGCCGGGCTGGTGAGCCGGTCGGAACGGCCCACCGAGACGGCGCCGCGCGTACCGCACCACAGCCGGGCCGGAAGTTCGGCCTCGACCAGGGCCCGCACCAGCACCAGGGTCAGCGCATAGCCGCCGGTCAGCGCCGGATGGCCGGGGCAGGGCCGCTCGTCCAGGGCGAGCAGCGACAGCACACCGCCCAGCTCGGGCGCCTCGGCGGCCACCACGCGCAGCCGCTCCGCCAGCACGTCCGCATCGAGGTCCCGCTCGTCCACGACGACCGGGACGACACCCGCGCCGTGCTGTTCGAGCCCGGCGACGACGCCCGAGACCAGTTCGTCCTCGGTGTGGGACGCCGGAACCACCACGAGCCACGTCCCCGACAGTGAGCCGTCGGCGGCGTCGGAGAGCGGCTTCCACGAGACCCGGTAGCGCCATCCGTCGATCGTGGACCGGTCGCGGTTGTTGCGGTGATACGCGGACAGGGCGGGCAGCACGGCGCTCAGCGGCGCCTCGCTGTCGACCGCCAGCGTCCCCGCCAGCGACTCCAGGTCCTGACGCTGTACCACGTCCCAGAACCGCTCGTCGACGGAGCCGGTGCCATCGGCCACGCCGCCGCCGGGCGGCAGGCCGAACCCGTCGAGCCAGTAGCGCTCACGCTGGAAGGCGTACGTCGGCAGCTCGACCCGCCGACCGCCCCGGCCCTCCAGGGTGACGGTCCAGTCGACCTTGACGCCCCGCGCGAACACCTCGGCGGCGGAGGTCAGGAACCGCTCGGTCCCGCCCTCATCGCGCCGCAGCGTGCCGACGACCACGGCCTGCGCCTCGGCAGCCTCCACCGTCTGCTGCACGGGAAGGGTGAGTACGGGATGCGGGCTCACCTCGATGAACACGGTGTGGCCACTGCCGAGCAGGGTGCGGGTGGTGGCCTCAAGCTCGACCGTCTGGCGCAGGTTCCGGTACCAGTACTCCGCGTCCAGACCGGCCGTGTCCACCAACTCACCGGAGACCGTCGAGTAGAAAGGCACTTCAGCGGTACGAGGCTTCAGGTCCGCCAGGACCTTCAACAGTTCCTCGCGGATCGACTCCACGTGGGCGGAGTGCGAGGCGTAGTCCACCGGAACCCGGCGGACCCGGATCTCCTCACCCTCCAGTTGGGTGACCATCTCATCCAACGCACCGGGATCACCGGAGACAACAACCGAGCCCGGGCCATTGACCGCAGCAACGGATATCGCGCCGTCCCAGGCGGTGAGGCGTTCCTTGATCTGGTCGACCGGCAGCCCGACCGACACCATCCCGCCACGACCCGCGAGACCGGCAGCGATGGCCTGCGACCGCAGCGCCACCACCTTCGCGGCATCCTCCAGCGACAACGCACCCGCCACACAAGCAGCCGCGATCTCACCCTGACTGTGACCCATCACCGCGTCAGGCTCCACACCCACCGAACGCCACAACTTCGCCAACGACACCATCACCGCAAACAACACCGGCTGCACCACATCCACCCGGTCAAAACCAGGCGCACCCTCAGCACCACGCAACACATCCGTCAGCGACCAGTCCACATAAGCCGACAGAGCCGACTCACACTCACCCACCGCCTCAGCAAACACTGGCGAGGAATCCAACAACCCCACCGCCATACCCACCCACTGCGCACCCTGACCCGGGAACACAAACACCGAACGACCACGCACATCCGCCACACCACGCGCCACACCCGAGACCACCTCGTCCCCGGCCAACGCACCCAACCGCGCCAAAAGCTCCTCGCGATCAGCGCCCGTCACCACCCCACGGTGCTCAAACACCGAACGCGACGACACCAACGACCGCGCCACATCAGCAACACCCAACTCCGGACGCCCCGCCACGAACTCCCGCAACCGCCCCGCCTGCGCCCGCAACCCAGCCGCACTACGACCCGACACCACCCAAGCCACCGGACCGTCGACGGCCTCGGGCTCGGCGTCCTCGACCACCTCGGCCTCCGGCGCCTCCTCCAGAATCGCGTGCGCATTCGTCCCGCTGATGCCGAACGAGGACACGCCCGCCCGCCGGGGCCGCTCGGTCTCGGGCCAGGGCGTCGACTCGTTGAGCAGTCGGACGTCGCCGTCGGACCAGTCGATCTGGGTGGACGGCTCGTCCGCGTGGAGGGTCTTGGGCAGCACACCCTCGCGCATGGCCATCACCATCTTGATGACCCCGCCGACACCGGCGGCGGACTGGGAGTGGCCGATGTTGGACTTCAGCGATCCCAGCCACAGCGGCTGGCCCTCGGGGCGGTCCTGGCCGTACGTGGCCAGCAGCGCCTGCGCCTCGATCGGGTCACCCAACGACGTACCCGTACCGTGCGCCTCCACCGCGTCCACGTCGGCCGGCGTCAAGTCCGCGTTCTTCAGTGCCTGGCGGATCACCCGCCGCTGCGAGGGGCCGTTGGGCGCCGTAAGACCGTTGGAAGCGCCGTCCTGGTTGATGGCCGAGCCCCGGACGACGGCCAGCACCTGGTGGCCGTTGCGCCGGGCGTCGGACAGCCGCTCCAGGAGGAGCAGGCCCACGCCCTCGGCCCAGCCGGTGCCGTCGGCGCCCGCACCGAACGCCTTGCACCGGCCGTCGGGAGCGAGCCCGCCCTGCCGGCTGAACTCCACGAACATGCTGGGGGTGAACATGACCGCGACGCCGCCCGCCAGGGCCAGCGAGCACTCCTCCTGGCGGAGCGCCTGGCAGGCCAAGTGCAGGGCGACCAGCGACGACGAGCACGCCGTGTCCACCGTCACCGCAGGCCCTTCCAGGCCCAGGGTGTAGGCCACCCGGCCGGACACCACGGAGGTGGCGTTGCCCGCGAGCAGCAGCCCCTCGACGCCTTCGGGCATCTCGCTCACTCCGGCGCCGTAGCCGGAGGACGAAGCGCCGACGAACACACCGCCCCGGCTGCCCCGCACCGACGCCGGGTCGATCCCGGCCCGCTCGAACGCCTCCCACGCGGTCTCAAGCAGCAGCCGCTGCTGCGGGTCGGTGGCGAGTGCCTCCCGCGGGCTCATGGAGAAGAAGCCGGGGTCGAAGTCGCCGGGGGTGTCCAGGAATCCGCCCTCGCGGACGGAGAAGGTCCCGGACCGCTCCGCGTCGGCGTCGAAGAAGCCGTCGACGTCCCAGCCCCGGTCGGGCGGGAACTCGGTGATGCCGTCGCCGCCCTCGGCGACGAGCTGCCACAGCTCCTCCGGAGTCTTCACGCCTCCGGGGTACCGGCAGCTCATCGCCACGATGGCGATGGGCTCCCGGTCCCGCTCCTCCACCTGTCGAAGTCGCCGACGAGCCTGACGCAGGTCAGCCGTCACCTTCTTGAGGTAGTCAAGGAGTTTTTCGTCTTCCGCCACTATTCCCAGCCCCTTGAAACACTCTGTGAGTTCCAGCTCGCCACGTCAGGACATTCCGAATTCGTCATCGATGAGTTTGAAGATCTCGTCGGCAGTGGCCGATTCGATCTCGCTGCCGTCGTCCAGGTCGTCGTCCGCCGCTGTCCCGGCGCCGGACACCTGGCCGCTGCCGCCGGCGGACCACTTCGCCACCAGCCCCTGGAGCCGCGCCATGGCCTGGGCGTGCGCCTCGCTGTCGGATGCGAGCGCCGACAGGGTGGATTCCAGCCGGTCGAGTTCTCCGAAGACGGGCTCGGTCGCGGGCCCGTCGGCGGGGACGATCTCCTCGCACAGGAACCGCGCGAGCGACGCCGGGGTCGGGTAGTCGAACACGAGGGTCGCCGGCAGCCGCGTTCCGGTGATCGCGTTGAGCCGGTTGCGCAGCTCGACGGCCGACAGGGAGTCGAAGCCCAGGTCCTTGAAGGCGTGTCCGGGTTCGATGGCCTGCCCCGACGCGTAGCCGAGGACGACGGCCACCTGGTCGCACACCAGGTCCACCAGGATGCGCTCGCGCTCCGTCTCGGACTTCCCGGCCAGGTGCTGCTTGAGCGCGGCGGCCGGATCGGCCGTGGTGCTCGTGGCCGCCGACTCCGCAGTCCGGCGGGCAGGTGCGCGCACCAGTCCGCGCAGGAGCGCCGGTACCGGCTCGCCCACCGAGGACATGTCCATCGTCATGGGCACCAGGACGGCACCGTCGAGATCGCGGGTCGTGTCGAACAGCGTGAGCCCGGCCTCGGGGGTGAGGGCGACCATGCCGGTCCTGGTCATCCGGGTGACGTCGGCGTCGGCCAGTTCGGTGGTCATACCGCCGTCCTGCGTCCACGGCCCCCACACGAGGGAGGTCGCCGCGAGGCCCGCGGCCCTGCGGTGCTGGGCGAGGGCGTCCATGAAGGCGTTGCCCGCGGCGTAGTTGGCCTGGCCCGCGCCGCCGAAGGTTCCGGAGACGGAGGAGAACAGGATGAACGCGGAGAGGTCGAGGTCGCGGGTCAGCTCGTGCAGGTGCAGCGCCGCATCCACCTTCGGACGCAACACCCTGT
>NZ_JBEHZD010000840.1:0-2351 GCF_040240285.1 Streptomyces sp. HSW2009
CAACACGCTCAAACACGCATCGGTCAGCCGCCCGCGCTCGCCGAACGCCACCCCGCGCGCGGCGAACTCCTCCTTGGCCCACCCGGCCCCCACCCCCAGCACGAACCGCCCGCCGCTGAGCTGGTTGAGGTTCCCGACCATCCGCGCCACCAGGAGCGGATGCCGGTACGGGAGGATCAGCACGGTGGTGCCCAGCCGCACCCGCCGGGTGGCCCCGGCCAGCCAGGACAGCGTGGTGAACGGCTCGTAGAACGGTTCGGGATACCCCACGGCCACGTCCGGCGTGACGGCGACGTGATCCGACACCATGAGCAGGTCATACCCGAGCCCCTCGACCACCTGAGCCCACCCACGCAACATCCCGGGATCGGTGCCGGCCCCGAAGTTCGGTACGTTGACGCCTAGTTGCATACGGTGAGGCTAACCCGGGCTCGGGCTGCGGTAGGGGCGAACCGGGGCGGCGGCCAGGACGGGGCAGGCCCGGTGCGTCGGCGCCGAGGGCGAGACCTCTGACCGTGCGACGCAGCGGGCCCGCGTCTTTCCGGTGAGGCCCTACCTCACTAGTCCACGGTCTCCCCTTCGGGGACCTGGTAACACGCCGAGTTGAGCGCCACGCTGAGGATGGACTCCGGGGCCTGGGGGGCAGAATTCTTGCTCTCGTCGTACAGGTGGATCATCACTGTGAATTTCTTCCGACCGAAATCTGCGATCAGTTCGAGGCTTCGGCTCGGGCTCGTATCCGGGCCGTAGCTCCTGATGCTCCACCCCTTGCCGGGAAGCTTCTCCCTGAGGTTCTCCATGCCCTGCTTGAGGTCCTGGATGGGGGCATCCCAAATGGACCAGAAATGAAAGACCCTGTAGTTCTTTCCTGAGTTCGCGCCGGCGCACTCTCTAGTGAAGGGACCAGGCTCGGTCATCTTCCCTTTTACGCCGGCCGCATCGAAAATGTCGCTAGATACCCGAACGGTCTCGTCTTTTGCATCGGAGACGCGGCGCACCTCGGCTGGCGATGTCGAACTTCCCTTGTCTGGTGAATTCATTGAGCATCCTCCCAATAAGAGCGTCGCCGACAGGAACGCCACGAGGTGGAATTTTGGGCGATGATGCGAGCCTATACGAGCTAAGCTAGTCATTCATCTTCACCCTGTCTTGACGCCCCACGACCACGAGGGCTTGGTTCAGCAAGCTGAGTGAGGGGATGTCCCGTTCGTCATCGTAATTAAAGTAGCTGGTGTGCCCACTCCCGTCAGTGGCCATCTGGTTGGCTCCAAAAATTTCATCAGACGGGATGATTCGCGCAAACGAACTCTGAAGGAGAGGATCATCTCGCTCGCCTCCATGAAAAGGGCGGCCGATATCCGGAATCTTGTCGCCGTCGGCCTCCTCGTTCCAGACATGGCCTTTCGGCACGTCCATCTCCTCGGCACTACTCACCTGGGCGCCTGGACTGCCCGCAAATATCACGTCATCCACGCGGAGATCGCCCTGTCGTGCGGTAGATCCGATCAGGGTGGAACCGTACGAGTGGCCAATAGCCGTGAGATGGCTACCTGTTCCTGAATGGCTTGCCGCGCTCAACCCCTCAAGAAATTGGTTGAAATCTGCCGCTCCCCTGTTGGCGTAGCCGGAATCTGGGGAATTTAACAGGACGTTTTGTGGTGCATCGTATCCTAGCCAGGTAATGGTTGAAATATTGTGGTCGGGGGCCTGTGCAGAAGACGCCTTCCAGAGGTCGATAGTGCGGTTCATATCCCCCTTGATATTGCTGAGGTTGGCCTTAGTTCCGGGGACAAAAACGGCAGTATGGTCAGCTGTGTCGGGGTTTCCGGTGGCGATAACTGCGCGTCCCGTTCCTTCGGGGCTAAATTTCAGCAGGTACGCTCTGGGCGTACCTTTTTGCCCGACTCTTGTGAAGCGCTCTTCAATGGCTTCCATTCCCTTCAGGGATGCTTTCAAGTGCTCCTTCCTGTCCATGTAAGTATGTTTCCAATCGAGCCACTCGTCGGTATATGTGGTGGCTTTCGGGCCCCGGGTCTCGTACTTTTTCGGCTCTTTGGGTATCCCCAACAGCTCGGTCCTGTACTCTGCTTGTTTTTCGGCCAGTACAGTTCTGTTGGCCTCATCGCGAATATCTGAAGGGATGCCGTCCAGTTTTCCAAGGCCGGCGGGGTTCAGGGCTACGTAGGCGTCCTGCTCATCTCCCGTCAGACTCTTCCACCACGTGGCATTCGCTTTTGGGGAGCCGTTTTCCGGCGGTGGTGCGATCTCATGCAGATAATTTTTCGCGGCCGTACGGACGCCAGTAGCGTCTTGATGTGTATCGAGCCAGTCCCGTGTAGAAACATTCAGGT
>NZ_JBEHZD010000841.1:0-2343 GCF_040240285.1 Streptomyces sp. HSW2009
CCCCCCCCCACCCCCCCCCGCAGCCGCCGCGCCAGCGCCAGTTGTTTATAAGAGACTGGGGCGGGTAGGTCGGCGCGGTCGGCGGGTCCGTCGGCTCAGTGGGCGGGTCCGTCGGCTCAGTGGGCGGGTCCGTCGGCTCAGTGGGCGGGTCCGTCGGCTCGGTCGGGATGACGGTGGGCTCGGTCGGGTCTACGGCGACCCGCGCTTCCACGCCCTGCTTGTCGGCTTCGGCCTTGACCCCGCCCCCACCCACATTGACGTCGATGCCGACGGCCGAAGCGGCACCCGCCGCGGTCAGTGACGCGCCAGCGGCGATCACCGTCCCCGCGACGATCCGCGCAACGCGCAACCGCGTCTTCTTGGTCATCTGCCTGCTACCCCCAGTAGCTGTTCTCGTCAGTGGAGCAGCTATGCACACGGGGCCACGGCTGGGGGCTACGTCTCGCGGCACGAGCCTCACTACAGGCTAGCCGCGGGCCCCTCGTCACACGTGCCCCAGTTCATACGCATGCCGCGCGCCAGCCTTCCCACTTTCCCCGGGGGCGTCAAGGCCGATCCGTGCAGGATGTCCGCCTTGCAGGGAGTTGACGGCCACCACGCAATGTAACCGTGACCTAAGGGGGGAACTCCAAGGACCGAACGGGCGGTGAGGGGCCGTCAGCGGGGGGCCGTTCGCTTGGTGCGGCGGGTGCCTCGTCGTACCGCGGCCATGCACGGGAGGGGCCGGCCTTACCGTGCGGGCGGGCCCGACGTCGTACCGCGGGCGCCTCGTCGTACCGCGGACGCGCCGTCACACCTGGGACGCGCCGCCGAACCTTGGACGCGCCGCCGGCCGCGGAAGGGCGGCCGGTTGTGGAAGGGTGGCCGGCCGCGGCCGACCACTGCCCGGGTTACTTCTCCTGCTGCTTGCGCCAGCGGATGCCGGCTTCGAGGAAGCCGTCGATCTCGCCGTCGAGCACGCCCTGCGGGTTGCCGACCTCGTGGCCGGTGCGCAGGTCCTTGACCATCTGGTAGGGGTGCAGCACGTACGAACGCATCTGGTTGCCCCAGGAGTTGCCGCCGTCGCCCTTGAGCGCGTCCATCTTGGCCTGGTCCTCCTGGCGGCGGCGCTCAAGCAGCTTGGCCTGGAGGACGTTCATCGCGGACGCCTTGTTCTGGATCTGCGAGCGCTCGTTCTGGCAGGAGACGACGATGCCGGTGGGGATGTGGGTCAACCGCACGGCGGAGTCGGTGGTGTTGACGCCCTGGCCGCCGGGGCCCGACGAGCGGTACACGTCCACCCGCAGCTCCGACTCGTCGATCTCGACGTGGTCGGTCTGCTCCACGACCGGCAGCACCTCGACGCCGGCGAAGGAGGTCTGGCGGCGCCCCTGGTTGTCGAAGGGTGAGATGCGCACCAGCCGGTGCGTGCCCTGCTCGACGGAGAGCGTGCCGTAGGCGTACGGGATCTGGACGACGAAGGTGGAGGACTTGATGCCCGCCTCTTCCGCGTACGAGGTGTCGTAGACCTCCGTCTTGTAGCCGTGCCGCTCGGCCCAGCGCAGGTACATCCGCTGGAGCTGCTCGGCGAAGTCGGCGGCGTCCACGCCACCGGCCTCGGCCCGGATGTTGACGAGCGCCTCACGGCTGTCGTACTCGCCGGAGAGCAGCGTGCGGACCTCCATCTCGTCCAGCGCCTTGCGGACCGAGGTCAGCTCGGACTCGGCCTCGGCGCGGGCGTCCGCGTCGTCCTCGGCGTCGGCGAGCTCGAAGAGCACCTCAAGGTCGTCGATCCGGCCGCGCAGCTCTTCGGTCCTGCGGAGCTGCCCCTGCAAGTAGGAGAGCTGGCTGGTCACCTTCTGCGCGTTCTCCGGGTCGTCCCAGAGGGACGGCGCCGCCGCCTGCTCCTCAAGCACGGCGATGTCGGCCCTCATCTTGTCCAGATCGAGGACCGCCTCGATCGACCCCATGGTGGAGGAGAGGGACTTCAGCTCTTCGGATACGTCGACGACTGCCACACCCCCAGCCTAACGGGTGCCCGACCCGACCCGGTCCGGCCGCGGCACCGCCACCCGGGCGCCCCCGGCCCGTACGCCGCTGAGCTGGGACGATGCGGCGGGAAACGGGCCTGGGGGCGGGCGCAAGGGGCTGGCTGCTGGGGCCGGCGGGGGTGCCGGGGGTTGTCAGGGGGCGTCGGGAGGTGCGCCAGCAGGTGCGTCAGGGAGTGCGTTCGGACTGGTGGACGCCGGGGGACTCGGCGTCCTTCTCGTCGCCCCCCCCCCCCCCGCGGTAGACCCCCACCCCCGCCCCCAGGGAGGCGACCGGCCCCCCCGGGGCCCCGGATACACCCCCGCCGCGCCCCCC
>NZ_JBEHZD010000842.1:0-2331 GCF_040240285.1 Streptomyces sp. HSW2009
ATCCCCCCCCCCCGCCCCCCCCCCCCTTCGGAGCCCTGCTGGTGGGCGCGCACTGGTCAAAACCCCCCGGGCCGCGTGCGGGCGCGCGAGGCCGTTCCGAAGCCCGCCCGACGGCGTCGGTCCGTGAGCCGGGGGACCGGGCGGGGAACAGAAGACGAGCAGCAGGCGGGCGGCGGACGAGCGGCAGATGAGGAACGGGTGCGCGGCCCGCGCCACCGGGCCTGCGGGGAATCAGCAGGCCAGCGGCAGGGAATCTACCGGCCGGGGGTGCGGTGCGCGGCGCCCTCGTACTGGCAGGGTCGGACGAGCGGCAGGGCGGGGTTGCCCCGGCGGTCCGTTCCTTGCCAGCGTTGCCGTACGGGCGTGCCGCCGTGGTGGTGGCACCGAGGAGAGGTGGCCGGATGGACGCCGCACCGCTCGCACCCCCGCTCGCCGCCTGGCCTGCCCTGGCCAGCGGCCTGGAGGGGGAGCTGCCACGGGCCGCGGTGTGGGCGTACGCGCTGCTGATGATCACCACCCTGCCGCCGCTGGTGCCCAACTCGGCCCTCCTGGTGGCCGGCGGGGTGCTGGCCGCCCGCGGCAGCCTGAACCTGGCGCTGGTGCTGCTGGTCGTCGCCGGCAGCGCGCTCCTCGGCGACGGCCTGCTGCACTGGTGCGGCAGCCGGTTCAAGGACCGGGTCAACCACTGGGCGGCGCGCACCGCCCGCCGCAAGGCCCTGCTCGCCTGGACGGCCGGGCAGATACGGCAGCACGGGGTGCCGTACGTCATCGCCGTACGCTTCCTGCCCAGCGGCCGGCTGATCGGCGGGCTCGGCGCGGGCGCCATCGGCTACCCGCTGCACCGGTACCTGATCGGCGCCGGGATCGCCGAGTGCATCTGGGCCGGGTACTCGGTCGGCCTCGGCTACCTGGGCAGTGCAGCCGCCCGCGGTGAGCTCCAGGCCATCGCGATCGGCTGCGGCGTCTCCGCCGTGGTGGCCGGCGCCACCTCCTACCTGCAATACCCGGCCCGCCGCCGGCCCGGCCCCGGCGCCCCGCCCGGCCCCCGCGACGGCCCCGATGAGCAGGGCTGACACCGGGCAGGCAGGTGACCGTCGGCGTTCGCCGCTAACTCCCGCACTATGCGATCCTTTTGGGCAACGGCCGGCTGAACGGCCCCGCTAGAGCACGGTGTGGCGAGAACGGGAGAGACACATGCGCGGTACGCCCGTCGACGACGGCGTAGACATAGAGCAGGTGGCCGGTGTGCCCGGCCGGCCCCACCCGCCGGTGCGGACCGCCGCGACCCCGGGCACGCCCCGATGACCGCCGGCGCACCGCGGGGCGAACTCCTCGCCATCAGCGACCTGCACGTCAGCTACGAGGACAACCGCGCCATCACCGAGAAGCTGCGCCCCGGTTCGGACGAGGACTGGCTGATCGTGGCGGGCGACATCGGCGAGGTGTTCGCGGACATCGAGCACACCCTCAAGCTGCTGAGCGAACGGTTCGCCAAGGTCATCTGGGTGCCGGGCAACCACGAGCTGTGGAGCCACCCCAAGGACGAGGTCGACCTGCGCGGCGTCGCCAGGTACGACGCGCTGGTGGAGATGTGCCGGCGGCTCGGCGTCGCCACCCCCGAGGACCCGTTCCTGGTCTGGGAGGGCGAGTCGGGGCCGGTCACCATCGCCCCGGTGTTCACGCTCTACGACTACACCTTCCGGGCCAACCCGCGGCACACCCAGGAAGAGGCGCTGGCCGCCGCGTACAAGAGCGGTGTCGTCTGCACCGACGAGCACTTCCTGCACCCGGACCCGTATCCGACCAAGGAGGACTGGTGCCGGGCCCGGGTCGCCGAGACCGAGCGGCGGCTGGCCGAGATCGACCCGCAGGCGCCGCCGGTGCTCATCAACCACTGGCCGCTGACCCGGCTGCCCACCGAGGTGCTCTACTACCCGGACTTCGCGCTGTGGTGCGGCACCAAGCTCACCGCCGACTGGCACGTGCGGTTCAACGCCGCCGCCGTCATCTACGGGCACCTGCACATCCCGCGGGTGACCACCGAGGACGGGGTGCGCTTCGAGGAGGTCTCGCTCGGCTACCCGCGCGAGTGGCGCCGGCGCGGGCTGCGCGAGAACCTGCTGCGCCCGGTGACGCCGCGCGTCGCACCCTGACGCCTGCGCACACCCGTTTCGACCTGCGCAGACCTGTGCCAACCTGCGTAGACCCGGGCTTATCCGCGTAGCTTCGCGTACGGGTGACGCTGCGCCGCCCCGCGCGGCGACGTCGTGCATGACCGCTGGCCGCCGGGGCGAACCCGGCGGCCAGCGGCCGTTGTGCGGGGCCCGGGGG
>NZ_JBEHZD010000843.1:0-2182 GCF_040240285.1 Streptomyces sp. HSW2009
CCCAGGCAGGGGTGGCGCGACGTACCCCGATCCGCAGGCCGCGGGTCCCGGCGGGCCGGCCGCCGGCGGGGGACGATCCCCCCAGACCGGGCCGGTCGCGCCGACAGCACCGACAGCACCGACAGCACCGACCACATCAGCAGCGCCAGCCGCGCCGTTCGACGGCCCCGACGCCGCCACGGAGTTGGACCGCACGCGCCAGGTGTTGGCCGCCGGTGGGGCGCCGGAGCAACTGGCCGAGCAGGTGGTGCGGACGCTGGGCGAGCGGGCGGCGACGGCCCTGCGGGACGATCCGTGGCTCCTGCTGACCGTCGCCGGCGTCCGCCCCGAGCAGGCGGACGGCTTCGCCCGGGCCCTGCTCGGGTCCGAGTGCGGCCCCGGTGACGAGCGGCGCGCGCGGGCGCTGGTCAGTTGGCTCCTGGAGCGCGCAGCCCTCGAAGGCCACACGGCCCGGGAGACCCCCGCGCTGCGTGAGGCGCTCGCCGGGCAGGCCGTCCCCGACCCCGACGAGGCCCTGCGCGAGGCGGTCGCAGAGGGCGGCGTGCTGGTCTTCCAGGACGCCCTGGAGACCCCCGGTGCCGCCCCGCGCGCCCAGGACGACAACGAGGAGGCGGAACAGCCGGTCCGGGTCCTGCTGGGGCTCGACCGGTACGCCCTGGCCGAGGAGAGCCTGGCCGACGGCCTGGCCCGGTTGATCAACACCTTCGACCCGACGGCCGAACCTGCGGCACCCGCCACCCCCGACGACGCGGACGGACCGCACGCCCCGAACGACCCGAACGGGCCGCACGACGCGGACCCACACAGCGCGGACCTCGACGCCACAGACGCCGCACACGGCCCGGGCGCCACCGACGCCACCGACGCCGCCGCCCCGGAGGACGCACCGACCTGGGACGCCCTCGCGGAGGCCGCACCCTCGTCGTCGGCCGCCAAGTTGATCAGGGCAGCCGCGGCGCACGGGCTGGTGGTGCACAGCGGGGGCGAGCGCGCCCGGGCCGAGCCGGTGGCGCTCGTCGCCGCCGCGCACGCCCGCGGGCTACGGGCCTACGCGGCGGCGCACAGCGACGACGGCCGGCAGCGGTTGGCCGCGGCGCTGGCCGCCGCCGACCTGCCCGCCACGCTCGCGGTGACCGTGACCGGGCTGCTCACCGACGCCGAGGGCCCCGGCCGGGACGCGGAGGGCGCGCTGGGGCTCGACCTGCTCGCGGTGCTCGACGCCCCGCACCTCGATGTGGAGGGCGCGGCGGCGCTGGTGGAGTGGCTGCCGGACGGCTGCCGGCTGGTGCTGAGCGGCGATCCGGGAGTGCTCGGTTCGGCCGGGCCCGGGCGGGTCTTCGGCGATCTGCTGGCCGCCCGCGCCTGCCCGCAGGTGGTGTCCAGGACACCGGACCCCGGCCCCATCGGCGAGCTGGTCTCCGGGATCGGCATCGGCGAGCTCCAGCAGGTCGAAGCACCGGGCAAGGAGGTCGTGATCGTACCGGTGCGGGATGCGGGCGAGGCCGTGCACCGGACGGTGCAGTTGGTCGCCGACTCGGTGCCGCGGGCGATCGGCGTACCGATGCCGGACATCCAGGTGATCACCGTCGGACACGGCGGCGCCGCCGGCACCCGGGCGCTCAACGCCGCACTCAAGGAGCGCCTCAACCCCGGGCCCGGCCGGTTCGCCGGCTTCGACCCGGGCGACCGCGTCGCCTACGCGGTGGCCCCGGGGCGTACGGTCACCGGCACGGTGGTCGCCGCCGAGCCGGACGGGCTGCGGCTCGACTGCGGCGGCGCCGCAGTGCTCGTGGAGCGGGCGCGGATCGCGGACGCACTGCGGCACGGCTGGGCGATCACGGCGCACCAGGCGGCCGGCCGCCGCTGGCCCGCAGCCGTCGCCGTGCTGCCGGGCGACGCGGGCCACCTGCTCACCCGGGCCTGGGTCTACACCGCGTTCAGCCGCGGTGAACAGCACCTGTCGGTGGTGCACGGCGTGGGCCAGGCGCTGCCGCACGCGGTGGCCGAGGTGCCGGCTGCGGAGCGTACGACCCGGCTGCGGGCCCTGCTCCGCGCCCAGACCCCCACGGTCTGAGGCCGCCCCGGGGGGCGGGGGCCCCCCCCCCGCCCGCGCCCCCGCGCCCCCCCCCCCCCCGGCCCCCCGCCCCCCCCCCCGCGCCCCCCCCCCCCCCCCTTTTTTTTT
>NZ_JBEHZD010000844.1:0-2320 GCF_040240285.1 Streptomyces sp. HSW2009
GTTCTGGGGTGACCTCGGCGGGCGTCCGGTCGGGGGCGGCGGACGAGGCCACCGCGGGCGCCTGCGCGCGCGAGCCGCCACCGTCGCTCCCGCTCAGGGACAGGCCGGCCGCGACGGCCACTCCGGCCACCACGAGGACGCCGAGCCCGGCCACCGTGGCGGCCACCGGGCCCGCCTGTCCGACCTGGCCGCGCAGTACGTGCCGTAGCGAGCCGGCCGCGCCCGGGGTGGGCGCCTGGCCGCCAGCAGCGCCGGCGCCCGCCCCGACACCGGCCGCCGCGCCGGCGCCGAGCAGGGGCGCGAGGAACTTCGCCCCGCCCCCGGCGAACAGCACCAGCAGCGCCGGGCCGACCAGCGCCGGCAGCCGGGTGTTGGCCTGGGCGAGCAGGGCGAGCCGGTCGCGGCAGTCCGTGCACGCGTCCGCGTGCAGCGCCATGGACTCGGCCTGCCGGGGCGAGTCGGTGCCGCGGACGTGGGCGGGCATCCGCTCCCAGTGGACCGCGCACGCCGGGTCGTCCGGGGTGCCCGGGTGTTCGCGCAGGAACGCCTGCCGCATGCCTTCGCGGGCGCGGTGCAGGAGTACGGCGGTGGCCCCGCTGTTGGCACCGATCTGCCGGCCGACGGTCTCCAGCGGCTGGTCTTCGGCCTCGGCCAGCCACAGGGCCTTCACCCAGCGTTCGGGCAACTGGCCCATGACCCGGGCGAGCAGGTCGACGTGGGCGATGCGCTGCGCGGGGTCCTGGTTCGCCGGGCGCTCATCGGGCCCGACCCGGTCCTCGGCCGCGGTCGCCGGGTCCTGCGGTATCTCCCGGGCGCTGTGGCCGGCGTTGGCGGACGAGAGGTGCCGCACGGTGGTGGTCAGGTACGCGGAGACGTTGTCGATCTGGTGCCCGGTGTGCAGCCGGCGCCAGACCCGGAAGTGCGCCTCGGCCACCAGGTCTTCGGCGACCCAGGGGTTGCCGGTGAGCGAGCGGGCGTAGGCGACCAGGCGAGGGTGTTCGCGCTCGTACAGCCGCGCGTAGGCGTCCGTGTCCGGCGCAGCGGAAGCTTCGGTCATGTGGGGGGCACCTCGGGGTGTGGCACGGGGCTGCGCGGGGACTCGCGGGCACTGTCAGGATTTTCGCAAGCCGCCCGTCGAACCCCGCAGCCGCCCCGTGGTGACACAACTCACGGAGGTATTGAGTGCACGGCCGTAATGAACGGGCCGTCTAACGGTTCAAAGAGGCAGGGACCCGCACCACGAGCAAGGGAGCAGGCGTTGTCCATCGTCATTGACCAAGCCATCCGGGCCCAACTGATCGCCTCGGCGCCCGGGAGCCGCGCCGTTCCCGCGCGGCTGCGCTACGAGCCCACGGACCCGTTCGCGGTCCGGGTCTCCTTCCCACCTACCGCCTCCCTGGACGGCTACGAGGTGGAGTGGACCTTCGGCCGTGAGCTGCTGGACGCGGGGACGCTGCGGCCCAGTGGGTGCGGTGACGTCCATGTCTGGCCGTGCGGCCCGGAGCGTACGGTGCTGGAGTTCCGCGCCGTGGAGGGCATGGCCATGGTGCAGTTGCACACCGCTGACGTGCGCGAGTTCCTCGGGCGTTCGTACGCGTTGGTGGCGGCCGGCGACGAGGGCGGGCACCTCGACGTCGACGCCGAACTGACCGCCCTGCTGCGGGATGCCTGAGCCGATGGGCGTCTGCTGCGGGAGCGCCCGCCCGGGCCAGGTGCCCGCTGCGGCGCCCCGGCCGGCCGAACCAGGGCCACCCGGACCGGCCCGGCCGGCGGCCGACCCTTCTGGCGCCCCGGCCGGGGCGCCCGAGGGGCAGACCTGGCAGCCACGGCAGACCCAGCGGCCCCGGCAGGTCCAGCAAGCACCGCAGCAGACACGCCAGGCACGGCAGGTCCAGCAAACGCAGCAGTGGCTGCGGGCCCGGAAGACGCCGGGCCTGGCGGCCGGTTCCGCCGCCGCCCCGCTGCCGGTGCTCACCACCGCGGCCCGCAACCTGGCTGCCGATGCGGTCAGCGGGGCCAGCGGCGACGTGTGCGCGGTGCGCCGTACCCGGTACGGCCTGCGGCTGCTCATCGGTGACGTGCGCGGCAAGGGCCCGCGCGCCGCCGTGGGGGCCGCCGCGCTGCACCGTGCGTTCGACGAGGCCGCCGACCGGACGCCCACGCTGGCCGCGCTGGTGGAGGTGTTGGAGCGGGCGCTGCTCGGGGCGGGTGTCGAGCCCGCCCACCCGGCCGGCCCCGGTGGGCCGCACGCGGTGGCCGCGCGCCCCGCCCGCGCGACCCGCGCCGGCCCCGCCGCCCCCCCCGCCCCCCCCCCCCCCCC
>NZ_JBEHZD010000845.1:0-2318 GCF_040240285.1 Streptomyces sp. HSW2009
CCCGCCGCCCCCCCGGGGGGGGGGGGCCGGGCGGGGGGGGGGGGGGGGGGGGGGGGGGGGGGGGGGGGGGGGGGGGGGGGGGGGGGCCCCCCCCCCGCCCGGTGGGCTCAGTGGAAGAAGTGGCGGGTGCCGGTGAAGTACATGGTCACGCCGGCCGCCTTCGCGGCCTCCACGACCTGCTCGTCACGGACCGAACCGCCGGGCTGTACGACGGCCTTGACGCCGGCCGCGGTGAGCACTTCGAGGCCGTCGGGGAAGGGGAAGAAGGCGTCGGACGCGGCGTACGCGCCACGGGCCCGCTCCTCGCCGGCGCGCTGCACGGCGAGCCGCGCCGAGTCGACCCGGTTGACCTGGCCCATGCCGACGCCGACGGTCGCGCCGTCCTTGGCGAGCAGGATCGCGTTGGACTTCACGGCGCGGCAGGCGCGCCAGGCGAACTGCAACTCGGCCAGTTCGGCCGGGTCCAGGGCGTCGCCGGTGGCCAGCGTCCAGTGCGCCGCGTCGTCGCCCTCGGCCTGGAAGACGTCCTTGACCTGGGCGAGGCCGCCGCCGTCGATGGGGCGGAACTCGGCCGGCGCGGTCGGCGCCTGCGGGCAGCGCAGCACCCGGATGTTCTTCTTCTTGGCGAGCGCCTCGACCGCGCCCTCCTCGTAGTCCGGGGCCACGATGACCTCGGTGAAGATGTCGGCGACCTGCTCGGCCATGGCGACGGTGACCGGCTGGTTGACGGCGATCACGCCGCCGAAGGCGGACAGCGGGTCGCAGGCGTGGGCCTTGCGGTGTGCCTCGGCGACGTCCGCGCCGACCGCGATGCCGCACGGGTTGGCGTGCTTGATGATGGCCACGCACGCCTGGTCGGTGCCGTGGTCGTAGGCGGCGCGGCGGGCGGCGTCGGTGTCGACGTAGTTGTTGTACGACATTTCCTTGCCGTGCAACTGCTCGGCCTCGGCGAGGCCGCCGCAGCCGCCGGTGTACAGGGCGGCGGCCTGGTGCGGGTTCTCGCCGTAGCGGAGCACGTTCTTGCGCTCGTAGGTGACGCCGATGAAGCCGGGGAAGTCCTCGCCGTCGGACGCGTAGTCGGCGGCGAACCAGGAGGCGACGGCCGTGTCGTAGGCGGCGGTGTGCTGGAACGCCTCGGCGGCCAGGCGCTTGCGCTGGTCGAGGTCGAAGCCGCCGTCGGCGGCGGCGGCCAGCACCTGCGGGTAGCGGTCGGGGTTGACGACGACGGCCACCGACGGGTGGTTCTTGGCGGCGGCGCGGACCATGGACGGGCCGCCGATGTCGATCTGCTCCACGCACGCGTCGGGGTCGGCGCCGGAGGCGACGGTCTCCTCGAACGGGTACAGGTTGACGATGACCAGCTCGAAGGGCTCCACGCCCAGTTCGGTGAGCTGTTCGCGGTGGTCGGCCAGGCGCTGGTCGGCGAGGATGCCGGCGTGTACGCGCGGGTGCAGCGTCTTGACCCGGCCGTCCAGGCACTCGGGGAACCCGGTCAGTTCCTCGACCTTGGTCACCGGCACGCCGGCCGCGGCGATCTTCCCGGCCGTCGAGCCGGTCGAGACGAGTTGGACGCCCGCCGCGTGCAGGCCGCGTGCCAGCTCCTCCAGGCCACTCTTGTCGTAGACGCTGACCAGCGCGCGGCGGATGGGCCGCTTCGTACCTTCGACGGTCACGGGATTTTTACCTTTCGTCCCTCAATGCGGTAGCCGTGTCGGGCCAGACGCCCCACGACATCGACGAGCAGCCTGCGCTCGATTTCCTTGATCCGCTCGTGGAGAGCGGCCCCCCCGTCTTCGTCGTCCTCATGCCGGACCTCGACCACGCCCTGGGCGATGATCGGTCCGGTGTCGACCCCGTCGTCGACGAAGTGGACGGTGCAGCCGGTGACCTTGGCGCCGTAGGCGAGCGCGTCGCGCACCCCGTGGGCGCCCGGGAAGCTCGGCAACAGCGCGGGGTGCGTGTTGACGATCCGCCCCCCGAAGCGGGCCAGGAACTCCGGGCCCACGATCTTCATGAAGCCCGCCGAGACCACCAGGTCGGGTGCGTACGCGGCGGTCGCCCCGGTCAGCGCGCGGTCCCAGTCGGCGCGGCTCGCGTGGTCCTTCACCCGGCAGACGAAGGTCGGCAGGCCGGCCCGCTCGGCGCGCTCAAGCCCCGCGATGTCGCTCCGGTCGGCGCCCACGGCCACGATGGCGGCGCCGTAGCCGTCCGGGTCGGCGGCGATCGCGTCCAGCAGCGCCTGGAGATTCGTACCGGAGCCGGAGACCAGGACCACGAGCCGGGCGGGGCGGCGGTCGGCGCGCGGCGGGGCGACGGTC
>NZ_JBEHZD010000846.1:0-2316 GCF_040240285.1 Streptomyces sp. HSW2009
GACGAAGAGTTCACTATTCGTCAGCCGCCCGGCCCGGCGCCGCGACCACGCTCCGACCCCCAACCGACGAAGCCCCCCCCCCCCCGGGCGCCCCCCGGGGGGGGGGGGGGGGGGGGGCCCCACCGCCGCCCCCCCAGGGCCATGCAGGACGAGGCGATGAACCACACGTCCCACGGCGCGTCGTCGTCCCGGTCCAGATGCGGGTGCCAGGGGGTGCTGCCGCCGTGCGAGGTCAGGCGCAGCGGCCCGGCGTGGTCGCGCAGGAGGCGGTTGAGGGTGGCCGCGGCGGCGTCCGCGTGCTCGGCGGCGAAGACGGGCCGCAGCAGCGCGCCGGCCGTGCGCATCCGGGCGACGTCGCCGGCGGTGAGATCGAAGGGCTCGGCCTCGCCGTAGGCGCGGAGCACGGCGGCGACGTCGGTGGCCGCGGGGCGGTCGGCGGCGAGGACGTTGAGCAGGGCGGCGGTGCGTCGGGCCGTGGTCAGCACGGAGTGCCGGGTGGACCAGTCGTCGTGGTGGGGGGCCATCGGCGGAATGTAACGCATCTTGCCGAGTTTTGAGTTACTTCCCTAACGTCGTGCCGATGGAGAGGGGACATGCGCTCCGCCGCTACCTCGCCGGGGCGGTGGCGGCCCGTATCGGGGACGAGATGTCGGGGCCGGCGCTGATGCTCGCGGGGTTCGCCCTGACCGGATCGGCCGCCGACGCCGCCTCGCTGCTGGCGGCCCTCACGAGCGCCGCCGCGGTGGGCGGCCCGCTGCTCGGGGTGCTGCTCGACAGAGCGGCCCGCCCCGGGCACCTGCTGGCCGGGGCGCTCCTGCTGTACGCGGCGGGGCTCGGGGCGACCCTCCTGGCGCTGGGCAGGTCGCCCCTCGCCCTCACCCTGCTGATCGCGGTGGTGACGGGGCTGCTGGGGCCGGCCGTCTCCGGTGGTTGGACGGCCCAGGTGCCCCGGGTGGCGCCGGACGGCGACCGGCTCCCCAGGGCGAACGCGCTCGACGCGATGACGTTCAGCGCGGCGAGCCTGGCCGGCCCGGCCCTGGCCGGCGGGCTGGCGGAGGTGGCGGGTGCCCCGACGGCCGTGGTGGTCGCCGTGCTGCTCATCGCCTCGGCGCTGCCCGCCGCGTGGCTGTTGCCCGCCCGCCCCGCCCGAGTGCAGGCGGCCGGGCCCGCCTCCGTCCTCGGCGCTCTCGTGGCCGGCGTCCGGGTGATCCTCGCGCGGCGGGCCCTGGCTCGGGCCACCCTCAGCACGACCGTCTCCTGCACCGCCCAGGGCATGCTGCTCGCGTGCGTCCCGCTCCTCGGCGAACGTGCCATGGGCGGGGCCGGCCGCGGAGCGCTGCTCCTGTCCTGCGCGGCGGTCTCCGCCCTGGCGGCGGGCGCCGTACTCGCCCGCCTCCCGCGCGCGGTCGCCCCGGACACGGTGCTGTGGGCCAGCGCCCTGGTCCAGTGCGCGGCGCTGACCCTGGCCAGCTGGGGAGAGCCGGCCCCGCTCGTGGTGGCCGCGCTCGTCCTGGGCATCGGCGAGGGACCGCAACTCGCGGCCCTCTTCGCGGTGCGCCACCGGGAGGCCCCGGAGCACCTGCGGAGCCAGATCTTCACCACCGGGGCCAGTCTGAAGATCACCGGGTTCGCCCTGGGCGCGGCGGTCGGCGGCCCGCTCGCGACGTGGTCCCTGCCGGGCACGACGGCCCTCGCAGCGGGTGTGGCGCTCCTCGCGGCAGTGGCCTTCTTCGCGGTTCCGCCGGCGACCGGCGAGGCACCCGGGAGCGGGGCGGGGCCGAGGTGAAGCCCTCCGGAGGCCCGGGCGGGCCCGCCCCGGTACGACACGCCGGAGCGGCCGACCGAAATCTGAGCCGCGCCCCTCTCTGCCCCCGACGGGGAGTCCCTGCCGCTGACCTGCTCGCAACCCGCCCGGCAGTAGACCCGAAACCGATCCAGCACCAGAGCCAGCACCAGAGTCAGCACCAGAGCCAGGACCAGAGCCAGAGGCAGGACCAGAGCCAGAGGCAGGACCCGTGACCGTGCTCGGCGGCAGCCAGAAGCAGCAGAAGCAGCCCGAAGAGTCAGCACGGCCAGCCCAGCCGTGGAGTGGTCGGGAGCTCGGGGAGTGGCCGGCGCGGGGCTCGGGTAGGAGGCCGCGCCGACGCCGTTGGGCCCGGCGGCCCGGTGGGCCAGCGGTCCGGCGCCACGGGGCCGCGGAGTCCACTGGAGCCCGTTGGTGCCCGTCGTACGCGCGCGCCGGGGGGGGGGGGGCCCCGCGCCCGGCGGCCCCCCGGGCGCCCGGGAGCGGCCGGGGGGGGGGCGGGCCGGCGGCGG
>NZ_JBEHZD010000847.1:0-2306 GCF_040240285.1 Streptomyces sp. HSW2009
CGCGGCCACTTGATGTCCTGCCCCGGCCCCCGGCGGCCGTCCAGATTCCGGACAGTATCCCGTCAGCCGTCCGCCGGGGGGGGGGCGCGGCGCCCCCCCCCCGCGGGCGGGGGGGGGGGGGGCGCCCCCGACCGCGCGGTAGAAGGCCACCAGTTTGTCCTCGCCCCACTGGTCGGCGATCATCCGGCAGGCCAGCCAGCCCTGTTCGTACGCCTGGGCCAGTACGTTGCCGTCCCCGGCGAAGCCGAAGTCGTCGTCGTCCGGCAGGTCGCGGGGGAGCCGGCCGGATTCCAGCGAGCGGGTCAGCTCGGGGGCGACCTGGCGCGGGTAGATCCTGGCGTCGCGGTAGCCGATCCAGTCGGCGAAGCCCTCGGAGAGCCACAGCGGGGTGCTGGCGGACGTCGCGGCGCGGGTGGCGACGTGGGTGGCCTCGTGGGTCATCACCACGCGCCGGCCGAGGTCGCCCAGGACGTCGTACGCGTCCGGGTTGATGATCACCCGGTCGGCGGGAACGGTGCCCGAGCCGCCGATCTCGCCGGTGGTCACCGCCGCTATGCCGCGGTAGCCGGACGCGGAGCCGCCGAGCAGCGTCGCCATGTCCTCCAGCGAGCGCGGCACCAGCACCACCACCCGGCCCGCCCAGGGACGGTGCCACGCCCGGCGCACGGTCGGCACGGCGTCGTCGGCGGTGACGGCCACGTCCTTCAGGTAGCGCCGGTGGTGGCCGACGCCGAGCACCAGGCTGTGCCGGCCGCGCACCACCTCGACCCGGCCCTGGTCCCACAGTTGCTCGGCGCCCCGCTGGCCGCCGCCGTCCGAGGCTTCGAGCGAGGCCGCGGGCGGTATCTGGACGGCCGCCACGTACCAGCGGTGGCCCCGTTGGACGAGGGTGAGCCGCTGCGGCGCCACGACGGGCGCGGTGTCGTACCCGGCGAGCTGGTAGCGCAGCTCGACCTGGAAGGCGACCCGCCGGCCCTGGCCCTGCACGGGCGCGAAGCCGCCCTTGCCGAGCACCCGGTACTGCCAGGAGCCGAGCGGCACGTCGGTCAGGTTGCGGAAGGTCCGCTGCTGGGCGGCGCGGTAGCGGTCCGCGGTCCGGTCGACGGTGGCCAGGAAGGCGTCCTCGTCGTGCGCGCGGACCGCGTCGGCGCGCCGGTCGAGCAGCCGCTCGACGGCCCGGACGTCGGGGTCGGGCCCGGTGGACTCGCGCCCCCAGCCGGCCATCGCCGCCAGCGCGCTGAGCGCCGCCGTGAGCACCACCAGGGCGGCCACCACACCGCTGACCGCCCACCGTCCACCCCACCGCAACCTGCCCGCCACGCCGTCGATCGTACGGGGTGCGCCGCGACCTGCGGAGGCGAACTTCGGACGCGGGGCAGCCGGCTCAGGGGCGGTTCACGGAGGAGACCGGCATCATCTGGACCGGGTCGTACCGCACCTGGGCGCCCGGGTGCGGGGCGTGGACGACCTGCCCGTTGCCGACGTACATCCCGACATGGCTGGCGTCGTTGCGGTAGATCACCAGGTCGCCGGGTTGCGCCTGGCTGAGCGGCACCCGGCGGCCGGCGCCCGCCTGGCCCTGCGAGGTGCGCGGGATGGCGACCCCGGCCTGCCGCCACGCCCACTGGGTGAGCCCGGAGCAGTCGAAGGAGTTCGGGCCCGTCGCACCCCATACGTACGGGGCGCCGAGGGCCGCCTGGACGGCGCTGACGGCGGCGGACGCGCGCGGGGAGGCGGCGGTGTTGCCGGCCGGCCGGGCGGGCCGCTGCGCTCCTTCGGCGGCCTTCGCCGCACGGGCGCGCTCGGCCCGCTGGAGTTCGGCGCGCTCGGCCCGGGTGAGGCGGTTGAGAACGGTGCGGGCGGCGGCGAGCTTCTGCGTCACCTCGCGCTTGTGCCGCTGCACCGTCTCCCGGCTGCGTTCGAGGTCGATGAGCTTGCCCGCGGCCTCGGTGCGCTCCTGGCGCAGCGCCCGCTGGGCGGCGTGCAGCACCCGCAGTTGGCCCGCCTGCCGGTGCGAGATCCGGTTGAGCGCCGCCGACTTGGTGAGGAAGCCGTCCGGGTCCTCGGTGAGCAACAGGGTCAGGCTCGGGTCGACGCCGCCCGACCGGTACTGGGCGCCGGCCAGTGCGGCGAGCGCGCCCCGCAGGTGGTTGACCCGCTCCTGGCCGCGGGCGACGCTGCCCTGGAGCGCGCTGACCCGGGCTTTGAGTTCGTCGCTGCGCTCCTTGGCCAGGTTGTACTTCTCGGTGGCGACCTCGGCCTGGTGGAAGAGGTGGTCCACGGTGCGCCGGGCGGCGCCGCTGGAC
>NZ_JBEHZD010000848.1:0-2293 GCF_040240285.1 Streptomyces sp. HSW2009
GCGTCAGATGTGTATACGACCCCCCCCCGCGCGGCCACGGCCCGCCGGCGGCGCCCCCGGTCGGGCCCGCCGCGCAGGGCGAAAACCCCGCGCGCGGGGGCGAGTTGGCGCAGCTAGCCGGCGGCCGGCGCGACGGGTGTGGCACACCGTGAGTCGCGGAACCGGGGCGGGCCATTAGGCTTACCCGTCGTGACTGCCGCCCGCCTGCCGCTCTTTCCGCTGAATACCGTGCTGTTCCCCGGGCTCGTGCTGCCGTTGAACATCTTCGAGCAGCGTTACCGTGCGCTGATGCGCGACCTCGCTGCGCTGCCGTCGGACGAGCCGCGGAACTTCGCCGTGGTCGCCATCCGCGACGGCCGCGAGGTCGCCCCGACCGCGCCCGGCCTGCCCGATCCGACCGCCGAGCCCGAGCGCGGCGCGGCGGCCGGGTTCGGTGACGATCCGATCCGGGCCTTCCACGCGGTGGGCTGTATCGCCGACGCGGCGACCATCCGGGAACAGGAGGACGGCACGTACGAGGCGGTGGCCACCGGCACCACCCGCTTCCGGCTGCTGTCCGTGGACGCCTCGGGACCGTACCTGACCGCCGAGATCGAACCGCTGGAGGAGGTCGCCGGCGATGGCGCCGGCGCGCTGGCCTCCGGTGTGGTGCGGGCGTTCCGCACCTACCAGAAGCGGCTGGCCGGGGCCCGCGAGCGGTCGGTGGCCAGTTCGGGGCAGGACCTGCCGGAGGAGCCTTCGGTGCTGTCGTACCTAGTGGCCGCCGCCGCCGTGCTCGACGTGCCGGCCAAGCAGCGGCTGCTCCAGGCCCCCGACACGGCGAGCCGGCTGGCCGAGGAGCTGAAATTGCTGCGCGCCGAGGCGGCGGTGATCGGTAAGCTCCCGTCCCTGCCCATGGTCGACCTGACCCGGCGCCCGACCAGCCCGAACTGACCCGGCCTGCGGCCCGGAGCCGGCGGCCCCGGCTACCGGCTGCCGGCCGGCCCCGACACCCCGGAGTACGTCTCGTGGCAAGGAAGTCGCAGCAGCACGCCAAGGCGGCGAAGGGCAAGAAGCAGCCCGCCGGCGCCACCCCGGCCACCGTCGCGCTGACCGACGCCGGCGTGGAGTTCACGCTGCACTCCTACACCCACGACCCGACCGACCCGGCCTACGACTCGTACGGCGAGGAGGCGGCCCGGGCTCTTGGGGTCGCCCCCGAGCAGGTGTTCAAGACGCTGGTGGCGGACGTGGACGGGGCACTGACGGTCGCGGTCGTGCCGGTCTCGGGCTCGCTCGACCTGAAGGCGCTGGCGGCGGCGGTGGGCGGCAAGCGGGCCACGATGGCCGACCCGGCCGCCGCCGAGCGGACGACGGGGTACGTGCGCGGCGGCATCTCCCCACTGGGCCAGCGCAAGCGGCTGCCCACCGCCCTGGACGCCTCGGCCACCGCGCACGCCACGGTCTGCGTCTCGGCCGGCCGCCGCGGCCTCGAAGTCGAACTCGCCCCCGCCGACCTCCAGGCCCTCACCGACGCGGTCCTGGCCCCGATCGCCCGCGCCTGACACCACCCCGGCACCGGGCCCGGCACGGGCCCACCGGAGCGCAGTACGCCGTCCGCCGCACTCTCCCGCCGGAGCCCGGCGCACCGCTCGCCGCGCAGTTCCCCGGAGCCCGGCACACCGTCCGGCGCACCACCCCGCCGGAGCGCGGCACCCGTCACCCGTCCATCGGGCTCCCCCGCCACGCTCCCCCGCCGCAGCTCACGGAACGCCGACGGGGCGGGACCACGGCGGTCCCGCCCCGTACGACTGCTTCTCTCCGCGCGCCGCTGGTGCGGCTACGGGCCTTCCGGCGCCGGACCCTGGCCGCACAGCACCCGCACCGGACCGCCGGCCGGGGCGATCAGGATCGGCACCTCGCCGGCCGGGCCGTTCAGGTGCGGCTCGACCACGTGCAGCACGAACGCGGCGGCCACCGCCGCGTCGTAGGCGTTCCCGCCGTCCTCCAGGACCGCCATCGCCGACTGGGAGGCGAGCCAGTGCGTCGATGCGGCCATGCCGAAGGTTCCCTGCAAGGTGGGCCGGGTGGTGAACACGGGCGCGGACTCCTCGGGCCGGGGGGCAGTCTGCACGGCGGGCACGCGCTGCCGCGTACGCCGGTGCTGCTGCGGTGAGGGTACGCAGCGGGGGGCCGGGTGGGGAGGGGGGGGGGGGGGGAACCCGCGGCAGGGCGCGCCAGGCCGCGGCCCGCCGCGCCGGCCGCCGGCGGCGCCGGCGCGGGGGGCGGCGGCGCCCCCCCCCCGGGCCACGCC